>JAUSOA010000051.1 GCA_030656435.1 Acholeplasmataceae bacterium
TTACATACTTCATTTGCAGTGTTAAATATAGAAACATCGGATGCATTTTGGATTTATTAGGTTTTATAATGAAAACAGACTCATTAATGGCGTAATCGTTGTTATAATTGTTGACCATATAAGTATTTCCTATTGGAATTAAACTAGTGTACAAAATATCATCATTTTCTATTTTCGATCTATTATTAATCTTGCCTAAGGCTTCGTTATCAATTAGATCAGAATCATGCAAAATTGAATGATTTTTTATGTTCTTAATCGTTATATAAGGAATACTAGAGCTAGTTGTATTAAGAACAAAATTCTTTCTTGGATTCAATCCAGTTCCGACTCGTTTTATAATACTGCCCAGATTAATGATTCGAGTATTTAGCTCTTTATTCATTAAATACTCATATTCTAGAATTAAACTTTCCATAATGTTACTCTTAAGAGTGTTTTGTAACTCTAATTGAGTATCGATAGTTCCTATAATATCAATTAGTACAATTAGCTCATAATACATTGAATGAGGGGGATATTTAATGTCAAATCTTGATTTACTTAATTCCATCTGTGAAAAAATATTAAGTGGCAATTTATCAAGAATACAAATATATGATTTGTATGATGAAAATGGGTTGATAAATCAGATTATGCAAGATTTATCTGACTATCGATATTATGTTTTTGATGGACGATTTGACGATATTTTAATTGATGTTGTTATCGAGAGAACTACTATGGAAACAAGATATTTTGAAAATTATTCCGAATTTTTAAATCTAGTCAACGATAAGATTAAAAAATTGATAGTTCCGACAATGATTGTTCTCCCACTTAATATAACGCATGGAAATCTGAACGAGGTAAGATTTGATTTTAATGCGAATTTTTCTATCTTCCCTTTATCGAAAAAAGAGGGGTTTTTAGCAAATAATTTATCTTCTTTGAGTAAACATGTTGAAAGAACGATTTATGCTAAATTATGTCCTGATCATATTTTATCAGTAAAAGATAAACATTTTTTTAATTATCCAATTATGACTATAGAGGTACATGATATAGATAATAGGGTTGAGAGAGAAGCTCCTAGGATAATTGAATCTGTTTATAGTATATTTAGAATGATTAGTATGGGAGTCAAAAATGACTCTAGAAACTATCATAGAGTTGTTTCAAAACCATTAGCATCCACATATACTGTTTATTACAATGAAGTAGGAACTTCACCAAATCCTCCATATGATACTGGTTATGGTTATTCATTTAGATTTAAATTCACTCCGATTTTAGACTTAAACATATCAGATTTAGTTTCAAGAAAAGAAATCATTTCTGATAACTTAGATAAGATAATTACATCTATATTTGCAACAAAAAATGATGAAAGTATAACAGCATATGACAATGGTAGAAAATGGATTAATGCTTTGTTAATGTTTAACGAGGCATACGAATTTGCCTCACGAGAGAGATTTGATTCGGCAATGATATTGTTGATTACTATTCTTGAATCATTGTTTCTTAAAAACGAAGGAACAGGAAAACAAACTAAATTGATAAATGCTGTAAATAACTATTTTTCTGATTTGAGTCAAGAAAATCACATCAAGAACACCATTAGTCAAATGTATAAGAAGCGAAATAGTTTTGTTCATGAAGGGAAGAGAATGGACGGTTATCAAATCTATAAACCATTAAATGAATACCAAGGACTCATAATAGGTATGGAACCATTAACATTTACACAGTATTTTGATTCGAATCATGATTTAAAACATCTTTCCAATTTGTTTGCGATAGTTAAAGAGATACTGCTTTCCTTTATGTTTAAGGAAGTAGATTTTCAATAATTAGAAAATTATTATTTGGAGGTTATAAAATGACAGATGTAAATCTAAAAGGATGGAATTTTATCGTTTATACTTTAATCAAGAACAATTTCAAAAACTACTCCTTTAGCTTAAGTGAACTCTATAAATATGAACAGTACTTTAAACTGGTATATCCTGAGAATTTTCATATACAAGAAAAATTGAGACAGACACTTCAAAATTTAAGAACTAAAGGACTTCTTGTTTTTCAAACTAAAGGACATTATCAATTAAACCATCGGGATGCTTCTGAATCAGTAATCCAAGTAAGCCATCAAGAAATTGTATATTTGCTATCAAATGAATCAATACCTGGGTGGGTTAAGATAGGTAGAACAAACGCAATCAATAGAAGATTAAAAGAGTTATATAACACTTCAGTACCTCTTCCATTTAGAATAGAAGAGAAAATAGAAACTCATACCCTTGAGGAATCTAGAATACTAGAAAAAAGCATTCATAGCATCATTGATACTCTTAACCCTAATCTAAGAAAACATACAGAAGCATACAAACGGGAATTCTTTAGAATGTCCACAGATGAAGGCAAATCAATATTTAAGTTGGTTACACAAATTATTGGTATTACACCAACTCAAGAAAATAGATTAGCTGCATAAAAAACTATTGTTAACTTCTAAAATTCACAAATTAATATTGTTGATTCTATAAAGTCCCATAATGTATGTGAACACCAACACGAACATGCCTTTTGAGGGACAAAGACTACCTTTTATATACCCTTTATAGGACAAAAAAGCGTTTTGCCATTCACTGTGGTTTTTGCCATGTGAACGGCAATAGAAAGAGGGCTACTATGATCTATGAAGTTGGAGTGATTATTATCTTTATACTTAGTATGTTAATACCAAATGCTATCTATGTTTTTATTGAACTTAGAAAGAAGAGAATATCAAATGGCAATTAAATCAACCAATCAAAAACATAATCGATTAATTCAATTCATATAAACGTTAGAATTATTTATCTTGGGGGTTCTAAAGTGCTACAAGAAAATTTTAAAGTATTAGAAAAAAGAGAAGCGAAATTCAAATTGTATAAACAAGAATATGATGAATACATTTCTGCTTCAAAAAAAGAAAAGAATGTTGTTCAAGAGTATCAAGGCAGAGAGTTATTGGAATTAATTCAAAACGCAGAAGACGAATCTCTTGATAGAAAAGGTATTATCAAAATCAAATTATCCAATAATATACTTACAATTCAAAACTCTGGTAAGCCTTTTTCTTATGAAGGCATTTTGTCTTTAATGACAGCTAACTTTTCCGTTAAAGATTCCACAAAATATATAGGCAACAAAGGTTTAGGCTTTAGAGCTGTCTTAGGATGGAGTAATAAAGTATCAATATTTAGCCGCAATCTATCAGTTAGTTTTAGCCGTGAAGATGCAAAAAAACTTCAAGATAGACTTGAAGCAGAAGTGATGGACAATGAAATTTATCAGTTTGATAAATATTTGATTCCTATCTTTAGTGCACCGAATGTTGACATCGATTATATCGAACCAGATGATGGAATGGATACTTTAATCCGATTAGAGTGTAAGGAAGAGGCGTTAAATAGAGAAAACGGAATATTGAGTCAATTACACTCAATAAACGGAAAAGAACTCTTGTTTTTGAAGAATACTGGGGTAATGGAAATACAAATAGGAGAAGAATATCACAAGAAATTCGAAATTATTGATGATTCTTTTAACAAGATAGACTCTCATGATATCTATTTCAAAAAATCAATTATCGCTAATAATGATAGTAAATCATCGTATGTTTACAAAATATATCAAAAAACAGGTGAGATAGACTTCGTGAACATAGAAGGAGAAACCGAAAGTAAGCAGTACTTGATATCTATCGCAATTCCTGTAGGGGACGCTCCAATAGAAAAAAAACTATATTCCTTTTTTAGAACTAATATCGATTCTCCTTTTAACTTTATTTTGAATGCAACTTTAGAGTTGAATCAGAGTCGAAACGATATTATACCCAGTGTTCAAAGTAATGATTTTAATGCACAAGTTGTTAAACTTATTCCAGATTTCATTATCGAGAGCATAAAAAATCATTTAGAAACAGATAATAACATAAGTTACGAACTTATTAAACTACTCGTGAATCTTGATAAAAAGTTTCTATCGACTAGTGGATATGATTTTTATAATACTTACATCTCAAAAATGAAATCTTCGAAAATATTCCCCACCGTTAACAACGAATATATTTCACATTTGGATCAACCAGTTCTTTACAATAACCAGTTTTTTTCTAAACATTTAATCGGTGAAGAGTTTAAGGATCTCTTACAATGGACAGATGATTTAGAAATTTATGATTTCTATGTTTCATTGGGAAGATACATTTATGCTCAAGATAGTCTAGTCGATAAAATAAATAAAACAGCGAGAAATTTCTCAATAAATGATCGTATCGAACTAATTATTAGTTTTGTTGATGAGTTTAGAGATTCTAAAAATAATACTGGGAATTACCCATTTTTACTTCTTGATTCAAGTGGAAAGGAAATCCCGAGTAAAGAAATTAAAGTTTTCAATAAGCCATCTGATTCGGAAATATCCAAGATACCTGTATTTTTATCAGAACAGTTGAGGTTTTTAAGTTTCGACATTTTTAAAGGACTGGAAAAGTATATTACGTTCAAAACTATAAACAAGATTAGGGAGACTATTGATTTATATCTACAGTATTTTGGTGTTAGTGAGTATAGTTTTAAAGCACTAGAATCTTCCATAAACAGTACAAGGAATCAGGACTTAACTAGAACTCAATCAATTGAACTACTAGGTTGGATTTACATATTGTTTAAAAAACAAAAAAACGAAGATTTAAGCGGGGTTAAAATAAGAGTCAATATTCCTTGTACTGATAAAAAAGTCCATGCTTCTGATTTGATGTACTTTAACGAGTCATATGACAATAGGTTTTATGCTGGATTACTTAGAAAAGCATCATCAAGTGTTAAGTTTCTGGATAAAAAGGAAAAGATGAATCTAGGCAGTGAATCAAATGAAAATTTGATTAACTTTTTTAAGTGGCTTGGAGTTAATAGAAGACCCAAGATTATTGAAAAAAGACTTGATTCAAACAACATAAAAGAACTGAAAGGTTATATCAGCAATTGTTTATCATTTTATGCAAAAAATGAAATCTTAAAAGATTCTCGTATTTATAATGATATTGCTATTGTATTTTCATATGATTATCTTGAAGATATTTTAAAAAATGTCGATTTCGATAGTATTTTAAAGTGGTTACTAGATGAGTATAAAGAACTAAACACTCCACTATCATCAAAAAAAGAATTACCAGGTTCAAGAATGACAGTTACATGGCCATATAACTCTGATCGAAATTTATCATACGATACAATGGATTCCTATGTAAGAT
>JAUSOA010000058.1 GCA_030656435.1 Acholeplasmataceae bacterium
CATTGAAAAAACTCCAATTTCAGTTAAAAACTATGTCGATGCAGTCATCTATGAAGGCCATATTAGAGACATGTCAATCAATCTTGATGTAGAATCAAAGGGTTTATTTGAAGGACTATTGGAAAAAAGCAAGCTTTTAAAAACCAACGTTTTAGGCTATATTAAAAATTTAGGAATGACTCATCTACAATTACTGCCTGTTTATGATTTTGAAGGTGTTGACGATCTTCAAAAAGATAAACTTTATAACTGGGGATATAATCCAAGTCAATACTTCGCGGTAGAAGGATGGTTTTCAAAAAATCCTGATGATCCATATGATCGTATCAATGGACTCAAAAAAATTGTTAATCATGCACACTCTATCGGTTTAGGTATCAATATGGATGTTGTTTACAATCATGTGTTTAACCATAAAACATTTCCGTATGATTTGATTGTTCCAGGTTATTTCTATCGCCATAATGCTAAAAATAAGATGACTGATGCTTCCTATTGCGGAAGTGACGTTGAAACAAGAAATTACATGGTTAGAAAACTAGTAGTTGATAGTCTAGTTCATTTTGTTGAAAACTACCAAATCGATGGATTTAGATTCGATTTGATGGGCTTAATGGATTTAGATACAATGCATTTAATTGAAAAAGAGCTTAAAAAAAGAAATCCTTATATCATGCTCTATGGTGAAGGATGGAACATGAATACCGAAGTCAAACACAGCCTACGAAGCAATATGAATAATCAAGCATCATTCCCAGCATATGCTCACTTTAATGATTTTTACCGAAACACGATGAAGGGTGAACTTCATGGTCCTGGACTTGGATATACGATGGGAAATAAACATCTAATGTCTAAAGCAATGGAAGCTATTATTGGTTCCCCACATATCTTTACAACTCCTAATCAATCAGTTAATTACGTTGAATGTCATGATAATATGACTTACTATGATAAAATGCTACTATCATGTGGCTTTGAAAAAGAATCATTTAGAGAATGTCAGGATTTTGTTAATCATTTGATTGCAATCTCACAAGGAGTACCATTCTATCACGCAGGACAAGAATTTTACAGAACGAAAATGGGTGTTGAAAACTCATACAATAGTCCAGATGAAATCAATAAAATCACATGGAATGTGAAAGCAGATGGTGTTGAAAAATTAAAGAAGTTATTAAAATTAAGAAAAAAATATAAATTATACCGACAAACTTCCTATAATGATTCTATTTCTATCATAAGAGAAGGGAATACAATCATTTATAAACTCGAAAATGATAAGGAAGTTTTGTTGCACTACATTAAAAATCACGCAGAAATCGAAAAATTTTCACTACACAATGGAAAACTCATTTTCCCTTCTCAAAAGGCACTTTCAGAGGTTGAAGATCTTTATGTAGATAAGCCAGGTATTTATATCGTACATATTAAAAAATAGGAGAGACAAAATGCGACTTATATCAGAT
>JAUSOA010000063.1 GCA_030656435.1 Acholeplasmataceae bacterium
ATCCAAGCAAGTCTCAGACAGCATCATCATCGAAGCATCTAATCATATACTTAACAGAACTAAGTTTGATGAAAATCTATTTAATTCAAAAGTTAAGACAATTGAAGTGATGCCTGAGCAAAGACTTATCTTTCATATGAAGGATGGATTAACTAAAGAATTTCTATGGCAAACATCCAGAAGTGATTCATGGACTAAAGAAAAAAGAGAACAAGCTCGAATAAGAGCAATCAATCAAATGAAAGGACGTGTTCAACATGGCTAAGATTACAGTCATACCATCAACAAAAAACCCCATCACTCAAATTGCAAACGGCTCAAATGAGTTACGACGAGTCGCAGCATATGCGAGAGTCTCAACCAATACCGATGAGCAATACTCAAGCTACGAAGCTCAGGTCAATTATTATATTAAATTTATCCAAGAGAAACCTGATTGGACATACGTGAATGTGTATGCGGACGAAGGCATAACGGGTACAAACACTAGAAGAAGAGTGGAATTCAATAAAATGATTTCAGATGCACTTGCAGGGCAGAGAGATCTAATTATTACAAAGTCCATCTCACGCTTTGCACGTAATACACTAGATACGATTTCTTTTGTAAGAAGGCTGAAAGATAAAGGTATCGAGGTCTATTTTGAAAAAGAAAATCTATGGACACTTGATCCAAAGAGCGAGCTCATCCTGACCATCATGGCTTCTATTGCACAAGAAGAATCACGTTCGATTAGCCAAAATGTGACATGGGGTAAAAGAGTAAGTTTTCAAAAAGGAAAGGTATCATTTGCCTATGACTCGTTTCTTGGATACAGAAAGGAAAATGACAAGCTTGTGATTGTTGAAGATGAAGCTGTGATTGTAAAAATGATTTATCGGATGTTTCTAGCTGAAGGTAAGTCCATCATTACAATTGCTAACCATCTATCATCTCAAAATATTAAAACACCAACGGGTAAATCAACAAAATGGACTTATAAAACCATAAAATCCATCTTAACAAACGAAAAGTACAAAGGTGATGCCTTATTACAAAAAAGATTTACGGATAACTATCTAAACCACTCCCTCATCAAGAATACTGGTCAAATCCCTCAATACTACGTAGAAAACAATCACCCAGCAATCATTGATAAAGAAATGTGGGACCTTGTTCAGATAGAACTTGAGAAAAGATTAGCGATGGGACAACAATACTCCTCATCGGATATTTTTGCATCAAAACTCATCTGTGAGGACTGTGGTGGTTTCTACGGCAAAAAGAAATGGCATTCCAACAGCAAGTATTCAAGATTCGTTCATCAGTGCAATCGTAAATTCGATAAGGGTAAGGATAAGTGCTTAACTCCTAATCTTATGGAAGATGACATTAAACTTAAGTTCATTGAAGCTTACAACTTGACCATGAAAGACAAAAAGAGAATCATTCAAGACTCGACAGAAATGATTGAGATGTTAACGGATACAAAAGAGTTAGATCAAGAAATCGAAAACCAAAATGATGAACTGCTTGTGATCTCAGAACTTTTGAACAAGATAATTAGAGAAAACTCGAAACCTGGTACGACTCAAGATGATTACAACAAGAAGTATGGAGAACTCATGAAGCGTTATGAGCGAACGAAAGAAAAACATGAGGATCTCATCAAATCGAGAAGTGGTAAACAATCACAAGCTATTAACTTAAAAGCATTCTTATCAAACTTAAAGAAAGTTGATGATAAGCTAATAGATTGGAATGAACATATTTGGTTGATGTTAGTAAAAAGTGCAATTGTACATAGAGATAAAAGTATTACGTTTAAACTAAACAATGGAAATGAAATTAGAAGTTAAATATAGTAAAACAGATGCCATACGACTATAAAAAGTTGCTTGGCTAATTTTATTGATGAATATCTAAATCAATAATGAAGTCGTATAAATAAATCAAGCATGATATAATTTATACAAAGACTAGAAAAATTTAAACATAGTAATCGTTAACGATAAAGGGGGGACATAGGTGAGGTGGATCAATACAACGAGATTAAAAAAATAAGAAATGCTCAATCTAATACTGAAATCAGAGAGTTAGTATTAAGAAGACTCAAGGATAATAATTATAAGCTATACCAGTACTGTTCAATTGATGAAAACTATGATTCTTATAAAAGAGTAGAACCTGACGGAGATTATAATCATAGCTTTAGAAATGTGCTAGATGGTATTTATTATGCTGGAAGACCAAGTAAATTTAATGATCCATTCGATTGTATGATGGGTGTTTCAAGTCGCAGTTTATTGAGCGATATCATGAAGTCATTCCTTAATTTGAATTATATTAACACACCGATTGACAAAAAAAAGATCAAAGAAATCTTTTCAGATAAAAAACATAGATTTGAAAGAATTCAAGAAGTAAGATCATGGAAACCATCATTGATTAGGGACATAATGATTCAAATGTTAGAAAAAGACTACATCTATTTTCAGCTGGTGAAAGATGATAGTTTTGAATATATGAAAAGCAAACACTTAAATCCCTTGCAAATGAAAATGCTCATTCAAAGTGTTTTTTCAATCGAAGAATTTAGAAAATCGTTTTTAGAAAATTTTTTAGAAGATAAATATAAAAATATGAAAACCTCTAAAAAAATGAATGAGTTGTTTAGCCAAAATGATTTGTTGGTGGATACAATATTACTTGAACCGATCGAAGTTAGCACTGGAACAGATAATAGTCTGAACGCAATAAATGTTAATATTGAAAAAATGAACTTGTTGGGTCAAACTCATGGTTACAAAAATATTCAACAAGATACCGATAACCTAAGAACCGCAATTGATAGTGCATTTGAAGTGGCAACGGATGGGTTAAATGAGATGTATGATCGTATTGATAGGCATTTTGGTATTACGTGTTTCAGTAAAAAGAGTGATATTGCTTTAATGTGGTCACATTATGCAAACAAACACAAAGGATTCGTAATAGAATATGATTTAACAAATTTAGCTGTTGAGGACGCTGAAAAACTCTCATTTATGCTGCCAGTTAAATATGATAATAAGAGACCTAAACTTGATGTATACAGTTTGCAAAAATTCAAAGACTCATCTGGTAATCCTGATGTAATGGATTTAGCAGTCAACACGTTATTTGAAGTTTTATTTGTAAAAGCAAAAGAATGGAATTATGAGAAGGAAATTCGAGTTATTACTTATATATCTAATGAATCTGATAGAAGAGTAAGTTTCAATTATATTAAATCTATAATATTGGGTGTTAATTCGAGTGAATACGTAACTGAATTACTCAGTAATTTGTGTAGAGAAAAGGGATATAACTTGCTAAAGTATGAATTGCATGAAGATGAGTACAAACTCAAGTTAATGGCTTTTGATATTGATTTTAGGGAGGAATAATTTATGAGTGACTATGCTGGTAGAACGTTTGAATTTGTATCGAAATCAGAATTAAATCCTGTTAAGATTCAAGTTGAAGAGATTATCAATTTGCTCCAAGATGCTATGCGTGAATTTGGAGTGACCTTTACCTTTAAACTCGTGGGCAGTGGTGGTAAACACCTTGTTACTAGAGTGGTGAATGGCAATACAGGTTTTGACTTTGATTATAATCTAGGTATTCAAAAAGATGGAGACTTAAGTGGCAGAGAGCTTCGTCTTAAGGTGAAGAGTCAGCTAGAAAGTATTCTAAGTGGAACTGGATATTCTACAGTATCTTCTGGAAAGCAATCTATGGCGTTTAAGT
The DNA here is from genome assembly GCA_030656435.1 of Acholeplasmataceae bacterium. Taxonomy (GTDB): domain Bacteria; phylum Bacillota_I; class Bacilli_A; order Acholeplasmatales; family Acholeplasmataceae; genus Peloplasma. Next base: position 3,754 of record JAUSOA010000063.1, read on the forward strand.
TTGTTGATCATGAGAACAGTAGAGTCATTCATAGTTGTGACTTCGCAGTCGTAAATGATTATGAAGATGAGAACGGTGATTCAATTCAAGAAATATTAATATGGCAAAAAGATGATGATATATATGTGTGGAATAAAAGACCATTTGCTAAAAACCATTCGGATAAATTATCTAATCTAAAAGCGAATGGATTATGGCAAGAAGTCAAAGATGAGTATTTAAAAATTAAGAATAACAATCAAGACAAAGAAAAGAAGTCATTCTCACTTTTCTTTGAAGCCATCAATAATGTGTATAATCGCTATGAATGGAACTGAGAAGAAAATTAAAAAACTGCTTTTACACATCAGTAAAGCAGATTTTATGAGTAGAATGATATTTGATAACCAAAAAGAAAAAGAACGCTGTGAACGATATCTTGACTTAAAAGGTGTGTCATATCACGCTGTATTAGCTAACTATATTGGTCTTGATGAAAGCGGTAAAATAGAATATAAAAAAGTTCAAAATATGTATGTATACGATAAACGTATACGATATATCCTATATAAATTTTTATCAGCGTTTGAAGAGGGTATAAGGGGATATATCGCAAATCACTACAACACTATGGAGAAAATTAAACACTTATCTTCTAAAATATATACAGCAGTAGCAGATGGTAGTAGTCTTTCGAAGGAACTTGAGAATTTTGATTTTAACGCTTTGATTCAACTAACTCAAAAACTACAATCTGATGATTTGAAAACCTTATTTAATAACAATGAGAATTTGGAGATTAACCTTCAAGCTGTTAGAGTCTTGAGAAATGCTGTAAGCCATCATAGAATGCTTTTTGTTTATGAAGATTTTGAAGAATGCATGATAGATAATGTACTTAGCGATGCTTTAACAGCTAACATCATAAATCTATCTACACTGATAATTCCTTATTATAAACTGTTCCTTATAGAAGCTATAAATAATGCACAATTTGAAAAAGAAGATGAATCTTTTAACATGTCATTACCTGATAAAGCAAAACTGACATTGAGATTTAAATCATAAAATAGAGGTGTTAACATGAAAAGTAAGGATTTAAGCAACGTATTAGATAGTTTTGTTATCAGCAATCACCGTTCTATCTTGTTTGATGGCCCATGGGGATGTGGTAAAACTTATCAGATAAGAGAATACATTAGTAAAATCAGTAAAGGTTCATCAAAAGTATATTACATCTCTTTATTCGGTAAAGAAACTATTGATGAAGTCAATACTGAACTATATAGAACTGTTCATCCAAATTTATTTAAGACGAAAAAGATTGCATCAACCGGATTAAACTTAATTTCGAAAGCTGTGTCACCAATACCAGTAGTTGGAAGTACGAGTGGCATTGTGGATGCTTTAGGTTTTGCGCTAAATGACATATCAGATAAAGGGATTTCTGGTAATAAGATAATTGTTTTTGATGATTTGGAAAGAATTGATAAAAAACTATCCTATATTGCTATGTTAGGTTATTTTAACTCGCTTTTTTTATCACAAATTCGAATTGTTTGTCTTTGTTCTTCGAAAAATATAGATTTAGAAAAACAAGACGGTTTTAATGATTTCAAGGAGAAGATTTTCGACAAGATGCATGTAATAGACGAGTCAGATGAAGAAATAATTTCAAGCTACTTTTCCCATCATAAAATTGAGAATATGCACACAATCATAAGTGATTTTGATAATAATTTAAGACTAGCACAGAAGACAGCATCTTTTTTCAATGAAATAGTGAAGTACGCATCTGATAATCATTACAATCTACCTGAAAAAATCAGTAATTTCCAGTTAGTGCGCAGTTGCAACCAAGCCATAAAAATCTGTTATTATCAGCACAAAAAGCCAGAATTTTCGAGCAAGAATTCTGATAATTCTGATGCAATTAAAAAAGTTTCATACGAACAAGATGTTAAAGCTGTAGGTGAAAATATTGCTAATGGTTTACATTATTTGTTAAGGAAGAAGACTGGAATAATCGATCCAACTGTTCAAACATATTCAGAAAATGTTATAAAAGGACTAATTGATATTTTATTATTCAATAACTATACACTTTTTGACAACACTTTTAAACCGAAACCAAATACTGTTTCAGATAATGACTTTCTATCTAATGAGGTGTTCTTCTTATCTGATGAGAACAAATTCAAGTATGTTAGTGAGTTTCTGGATAAACTCTTTATTGGATCAATTTATTTTGACAGTGTAAATACATACAGATTTGCTGATATATTGCGGTATACAAGTTTCGAGTTCAGTAATGAAGATATAGATAAAGTCATTTTTCTGATGTTTGAGCAATCTAATAAATTGTCATATGGTGAATTAGATGTTGCAAGTTCAGTTGTAAGAATAATACATTCAGTTCCTGGTATTAATAATCGTCCAAGATTAAAGCAATGGATTGATAAAATCGATGAAAAGCGTAAAGATTACATAACGCAATCCAAACTTAAAGCATTAGAAACAAGTTACAAAAGTAAAAAATTCATTGATATGGATAAATTTGTCGATGAATTGTTAAATAGTGTTTATACCCGAGATAATGAAGATATCATTAAATATATTGTCAATCATGAATTCTTGTTGCCTGATTTGTCAGGAAACTTATCACACTCTGCATGGAGTTATGCTCATGAAATGGCTAATTATTCTAGACATATTAACAGAGAAAAGGAATTCATCGAAGTTGCAATAGAAAATTGTGCAAAACAGCCGAGCAACAAGAGTCTATTTGATAGATATGATGCTTTGATTAGATCGAAAATTGATTCTGAGTTTAATCTTAGAGATGCTGTTAATAATAGACTTAACTAAATAATACTAACTTAGGCCTTATAAAGTAACAATTTTCACATTATAAACAAATCAAATTGGGCAAAAATTATAAAGATATAATTATCTTGCACAAGTTTAAATTTAAGGTGCAAAAAATTCTGAAGTTGTGCTAATTTGCATCAGAGATACTAGTCGTGCTCATTATTTTAGTGGCTTTGGGACTGAAAAATAGTTTTGGATTTAGATTATATGATATTATAGATTTATATAAAATATAAGACTGGAGTTGACTAAAAATGGGAGCTGTAAAAGATACTTATGATATTATCAAAGATTTGCTCGGTGAAGCAAAAAAGTTGAAAAACTTTGAATTTGTTGAAATGGTGATTGATATTCAACAGAGGTTTTTCGAGTTGAACGCTGAAAACGAAGAATTTAGATCAAAGAATG
>JAUSOA010000013.1 GCA_030656435.1 Acholeplasmataceae bacterium
GGAGTCAATCCTGATGATATTATAGAGTCCCATGGTGCAGATTCATTGCGTCTTTATGAAATGTTTATGGGACCACTTGACGCTGAAAAACCATGGTCAACTGAATCCTTAAATGGATCGAAAAAATTCTTAGACCGTGTATGGCGTATGTTTGAGTTTCCAATTGTTAAGGAAGAGGTTACTGAGCTTAGACAAGTTTATCATCAAACCATTAAAAAGGTTACTGAAGACTACGAAAAGCTTGCATTTAACACAGCAATTTCTCAAATGATGATTTTTGTCAACGAAGTTTATAAGAAGCAAACCATATCTAAAGATCAAGCTAGAGGCTTTTTAAAGCTTTTAAATCCAATATGCCCACATCTTACAGAAGAAATCAACTCTGAAATTCTATCCTATAACGAAGAACTGATTTATTCAGATTGGCCAGTTTATAACGAGCATTTTTTAAAGGTTGATGAAGTTGAAATCGTCGTTCAAGTCAACGGCAAGCTCCGTGCAAGATTTATTGCTTCCTTTGATGAAGATCAAGAAATTGTGAAAAAAGAAGCGCTTGAAAATCCAAATGTGTTAAAGCATTTAGAGGGATTAACAATCAGAAAGGTTGTTTTGATTCCAAACAAGCTTGTCAACATTGTTGCGAATTAAATGGTTATAATGCTCTACGACTGTAGGGCATTTTTTAATCATAAAATAAGTGGTAAAATTATTATGTACCAATAAAAAGAAGGCTCACATTGTATATTATGTGTAAGGGGAAAATTATGGATTCTATTCATGCAATCATCAAGGAACTGAAACAAAGAAATTATCAATCATTTGATGATTTTTACAACTTGACAAAGAATCAGGTTTTTTACTCCATTATTTCCGTAATTAAAGATAGAGACTTGGCTGAAGATCTGATGCAAGATACCTACGTTAAGTTTTTAGAAAAGATAGATCAATATCGAGATGGAGCTAATCCATATGCATATCTATCTACAATTGCTAGAAACTTAGCGATTAATGTCTATAACCAAAGAAAGCGCGAGGTCTATTCCGAAGAATTATTCGAGACACTAGCCTCACCCGAGGAAAATGATGATCAAGAAGACATCCTAAAGATATTAGATTTATTAGATGATAGTGAAAAGGAAATTGTTACCCTTCACATTATTAACAATCTTAAATTTAGAGAAATTGCTTCTATCGTTGAAAAACCACTTGGAACTGTATTATGGATATATAATAAAGCAATAAAAAAATTAAAAGAAAAGGTAGGTGACATTCTATGAAGAAAAAAGAATTGATTCAACTCATTAAAACTAAATCTGAAGAAGTAGAAATCAAGGATTTTTCAAAATCAATTCTTGAAAGAGTGAAACAACTACCTCGTCATGAAGCTATTGAAGCACCAAGAAGAGCGTTTAAATTAAAACCCGCTTTGTTTGTAACACTAGGTACACTCGCGAGTGTTCTACTATTTATGGTCTTCTATAATCCAGCTTCACCCATTATTCCAACAGATCCTATAACACCAACACTAGAAAATATGGATCAAGTGATTGCTTTATCAACAGTTTCAACAGCATCCCTTATTGAACTAAGCGATTCACAACTATCCATTCAAGAAAACTATATATTACAGTTTGGTAACAGTCAAACCAATCAAAAAATTAGTGATGAAATCAAAGATGTTTCCAGATACTTAGAAACAATCGAAAAACTTTTTGCAAGTCAAAGTGATTTCGCTATTGAAAAAGAAAGTATTTCAAATGGTGGGTTTGCCAACCGTATGTGCTTTAAAACAAGAGACTTATTGAATCAGGAAGCAAGCTATAAATTTGATTATAATGAAATTCCACTAGCTAATTCCAATCGTTTCACCCTCGAAGGTGAACTTGAAATTGGCCAAAAAACATATCTTATTTCAGGAACTGCAGATAAGGATACCAATCATTTAACCTTAAAGGCAGAAAAGGATATCTCTAACTATATTCTTATTAATTATGAACCAATTGGTCAAATTCATCAATTCATAATTGAAACAGTTAAAGATGGCGAAGTAATTCAAAGTGTAAGATTTCAACTTGAGCAATCAGAAAATCAAAAACAAATTAAACTTGAGTTTATCGATGGAGAATCAGTTGGATCTTATGAATTTCAGATTGAAGAAAATGATAATGTGCGAATGATTAAAGCTAAATATAACATATTAATCGATGATAATGTAGAAAAAGGCGAGTTTATGGTTCGTATTATCAATGTTTTAAATCAATCAACATATTCTATATTGATTAAGCCAGAAGGAAAACCACCATTCATTATTACACATGGAAGAATGCTTACCGAAGCAAGACCTAAGTTTCAAACAACTCTCAATTATGTGAATTTATAACAAAATTTCACAAATCACCAATAAAAACGAATCCTCTTTTGTACATTAAGTGTATAAAGGAGGATTTAAAAATGAAAAAGATTAAATTTGTTTTAAGTTTCGCATTTATTTTTCTAGCAGTAATTGCAATCGTTGGGTGTTCAAATTCAGTTTCAGCCAATGATACCTATGTTACATTAGATATCAATCCAAGTGTTGAACTTATTGTTACACCAAAAGAAAGAGTTGTTTATGCAAATCCACTCAATGCTGATGGAGAAATTTTATTAGCAGAGCTTGATTTGGTTGGTATGAAATTAGAAGTAGCAATTGCACTTATAATTGAAACAGCAGTTGAATTAGGCTACATTGATTTAGAAGCTGAAGAAACAATCGTATCTGTTACAGCAATTTCAAAAGATGCTGCAATTGGTGAAAAAATCAGAAATCAAGTCAAAGAACATATCAACAAAGAATTTAAAGACCGTGCATTAATGGGCCGTGCAGAAGATAAGGGATTTATTCCTGAATTTGTTGCAGAAGCACAAGGTTACGGAGTTACTCCAGGATTCCTACGTATGGCACAATCTGTAGTTGCAGCTAATGATGAAATTCTATTAGAAGATGCACTACAAATGACTGTAGAAGAATTACAAGAAGTACTAAGAGATGCTAAGGATGCAAAAAAAGAAGTTGTATTTGCACTTCGCGCAGAATTCTTTGAAGCAAGACAATTAATATTTGATGAATATTTACCTCAAATTCAGGCACTTGAAGCTTCAATAGAAGCTCAAAATGAAGCAATAGCTCAACTTGAAGTTGATCTTGCTGAAGCAGTTGAAGCAGATAAGCCAGCTATTCAAACTGAACTTGACTTAGCTTTAGAAAATCTTTTAACTTTAGAAGCTGATTTAGAAGCAGTTAAGACTTTATTCCATAATGAATTAGCAGCACTACGTGCAGAATTTCATCTTCAATCAGAAGTTTTAAGAGCACAAATTAGAGAAATGAATCAACACAGAAAAGAAGTAAACCAAGCTAAGGTTCAAGAATTTATGAATCAAATGCAAGAACGTAAAGAACAAATGAAGGAAGCAATTGAAAATTTCCAAAATAGACGCCCATAATTCCCCTTATGGGAAATGAAAAAAAGACGAGAGCACTTTAGTTCTCGTCTTTTACTTTATGGATCATCAATATATAGGGTGGATAATTGTCTTGAAATGGAAGTTCAATTTTAACAACCTTATAGGTATCAGTTTCTAAATGGTTCAAGTATGATTGAATAGCAATAGACTCTTTTTTTCCTTCATCATGTCCAGTATAAATAACGAGTTGTATGAAACCACCAACAGGTAGCTTTGGAAGAATAGAAGATATTGAGGATATGGTTGATAGAGCATGTGTCGTAATCGATTTATCACCATTTGGAAGATATCCTAAATTGAATATAACAGCCTTATAATTTAAGACGTGATTATTGATATTTTCATGGCTATCAAAAATGAGTTCAACATGATTGATTTTGAGCTCTTTTATTTTTCTTGAGGTTTCTTCAATGGCCTTTTCTTGAATGTCAAATGTATAGACTTTATTACATAATGAAGATAGAAAAATAGTATCAAACCCATTCCCCATTGTCGCATCAACGACAATGTCAATTTTACTGATGTTTGCCTTTAAAAGCGTATGTGCATAATCAAGAATTAGATTCTTTTTCATAGTAGTCACCTTGGAATAATCCAAGCTTTCTTAATTTTTTATCGATTTCATTGGTCACAACAAACTTTTTTCTAGTCCAATTGGGTGCAATCAGCATGCTACTCGGTGCATCACCTGTTAGCCTATGGATGATAATGTCTTTTCTTAACCAAAGAATTTGATCAACAGTTACATCTACATACTCCTCTAAGGTCATCATTTTCCAAGGGTTTTTATTGTAATCATGTCCCATCTTTGTCTTTTCCATTAAATGAAGCATATGAATTTTGATTCCTTGAATGTCTAGTCTATTGATATGCTTAACGGTATCAACCATCATTTGATGAGTTTCGAAGGGAAGGCCATTAATGATATGTACAACGACCTCTAGATTTTTTTCCCTGAGTCTTCTAACCGCATCATCAAAGCAAGTCAAATCATGCGCTCTATTAATCAAATTTGAGGTTTCTTGATGAATTGTTTGCAAGCCAAGCTCTATTTGTACTGGCATCCTAGTATTTAGCTCAGCTAGATACTCAATCACATCATTAGGAAGTACATCTGGACGAGTAGCAATCGAGAGCATCACGATATTTGGATCTAAAGTAATCGCTTCCTCATATAAAGCTTTAAGTCTAGGTAACGGTGCATGCGTATTCGTATTTGCTTGAAAATAAGCGATGTAATATCCCTCATCCCATTTTTGATGCATCATGCTTTTTATCTTTTCAAATTGTTTTTTTAAGGGCTCTAATTTATTACCAGCGAAATCTCCACTTCCCATAAATGAGCAAAAAGTACAGCCTCCACTCGCAACCGTTCCATCAATGTTTGGACATGTAAAACCACCATTTAAGGCAATTTTGAAGACCTTTTTATTATATTTTTCTAAATAGTAGTTATTGAGTGTATTATAATGCTTTTCATGATTCATTAAGTTCATCTATTTTCACCATTTACATTTTATCATATGAAGGATTATTATGATATAATAAGACACAAGGAGTTGAAGGCATGTTCAAGAGAATGACAACAAGTTTATCGAAGCCCCCGCTTGCGGTTTTTTTTATGAAAGATTCGTGGGGTCGAGCATTATTATATCTCTTTTTTCTTCCTTTGTTGCTGATTATTCCAATTCTTGGTAAATCTGCAATCAATCCTGGAATGAGTATTGAAAGATATGATACCCTAATTCAATCCATTCAAAAGAATTTTACAGTTCAAAATACCACCATTATCGATGGGGTTTTATCATATGAAGGATCAGCTAAGGCAAAGTTTGATCATTTTTCACTTTATATCGGAAATCAGGAAATGGAACGCTCTACAATTGCTTTAATATTTGAAGAAACAGAGCTTGTCTTATATATGAACAAGATTGAATTTGAAAGAGTTAATTATGAAGAAATCAATTTGATGAATCATGATTTCTCGGATAATTCACTAGCAAATTCACGAAAGCTTGCATCTTCAATCAAAATATTTTATGATGAACAAGATATATTTCTTACAACAGATGTCATGCTTACCTATTTATTTGGACTTTATGATTACACGTTTTATGTTCTTTTGATGGCAATCATGATGATGTTATTTGTCCCCAATGTTCAAATACCCTTTAGATATCGCTTGAAGTTATCGATATATCTTTCAACAATTTATATATTCATCGTATTTGTTTTGCTGCTATTTGGGCAAAAACAACTTGAATTCCTAAGCGTTTTTGCACTCTATTTTTATCATATATGGGCATATCGCTCAATGAAAACCATTCAGAAGGGGGCTATACTGTGAGTAAAGACAAATTTCAATTATTTCTAGAACAGTCTAAATTTGTTTCACCGATTTTAAACAGTGCTATCCTCAATCAGGTCTTCGTCGATACCAACAATCGAATTTGGGAATTTTCAATTACACTATCTGACTGCGTCGAACCAGAGGTTCTTTTACCATTTATAACAAACTTAAAAAGCTATTTCTATGTATCTAGAGTACTATCTTCGATACAAGTCAAATTCAATTATAAGTCCATCGAAAGCTTTGAAAAGCATGCGATGAGTTATTTTGATTATGCAATTATAGAATTATCCAAAGAAAAAGCGAGATATCTCGTTTTAAAAAACTATAAAGCAAGATTTGAAAAAGGGTCTTTCATCTTATCGATTGACCAAGATTCTACCTACATTCAAGATTATTTTAAGGACTTTGAAGCTATATTCAAGAGCTTTGGTCTACCTTCTAAGTTTAAATTAGAAGTTATTCACACATTAACAACGACTTCACAGCTTATTGAATCCTCGATTACTGAGCAAGATAAGGCGAACGAGCAAAAACAGGAATACGCTAAAAAAACAATCAAACAACAAAATATAAAAACATTCACTAAAAAGAGCAGTCCACAAGCTATCTCTATTAAAGAAATTCCTGTGGATCAGTATAGACTCGATCAATACATGAATGAAAAGGGTGACACAAACTTTTTAATCGAAGGTGTCATTTCCAAATTGGAAGTCAGACAATTAACAAACACAACACTCATGAGCTTTGTTTTAGGTGATGACGATGATGCTATTTACATCAAGCAATTTGTTAAAACCGATAAGGATAGAGATGTTGTCGCATCACTTCATGATGGAGATTTAGTTCAAGTCAGAGGAAAAGCAAAATTCGATACCTTTCAAAAGGATGTTGTTGTTTTTGCTGATGCGATTAACTTTATCGAAAAAAACAAAAAAGAAGAACGTTTAGATAAGTCTAAAGAAAAAAGAATTGAATTCCATGTCCATACCAAGATGTCTAACATGGATGCAGTCAATGATGCAACAGAGTATATAGAACAAGCAATCAAATGGGGTCATGAAGCAATCGCTTTTACAGATCATAATGGATTGTATGCATATCCAGAAATATATAAGGCAACCAAGGGTAAGGATATCAAACCAATCTATGGTGTCGAGCTTGACTTTGTTGATGAAACCAACTTCACAATCACTACACCGACAGATAAAGTGATTTTGCTCAAAGATGCTAAATATGTAGTATTTGATATAGAAACGACTGGTTTATCGGCAACTCGCGATAAAATCATCGAAATAGGAGCTGTAAAAATAGAGTCAGGAGCAATCACTGAACGTTATCAAAGCTTCGTTAACCCAGGTGAATTGCTATCTAATTTTACAACTGAACTCACCGATATCACCGATGAAATGCTAGAAAATGCACCCACAATCGATCAAGCACTTCCCCCTTTCCTCAAATTCATTGATGGAAGTATTTTAGTTGCACATAATGCACTTTTTGATATTGGTCATATTAGAGAAAATGCGAAAAGACTTTCTCTTGATTTTGATGATTCCTTAGTTATTGATACCATCAATATGGCAAGATATTTTTACAATATGGAATTAAAGAGATTCAATTTAAAAGCAGTAGCCAAGCTTTTCAAGGTCAAACAGGAACAACACCATAGAGCCGATGATGATGCGTTTGTTACCTCTCAAATTTGGTTGAATATGCTAAACGATTTGCTTCAAAAAGGAATTAAACTATATTCTGAAATCAATGAAGCAATCGATGTTAAAGAAGCATGGAAGCATATCATGCCCTACCACATCAATATACTCACACAAACTCAAACAGGATATAAAAACCTTTTTAGAATCATTAGTGAATCCTTAACTACGAATTTCTATGGTGGACCAAGAACTTTAAAATCTGTAATCACTAAATATAGAGAAGGCATCTTAATTGGTAGTGGTTGTGCAAACGGAAACGTTTTTGAAGCTGCCCTAAATCAAGGTGACGAAAGCCTTAAGCAAGCCATTTCATTTTATGATTATATTGAGGTTCAACCCCCTCAAGCCTATAAGCATTTAAAGGAAGGGCTAGGACCACTGGGTGCTGAAATTATTGAAGCAGTTATTGCTAAAATAGTTAGATTTGCAAAAGAACAAAACAAGATTGTTATCGCCTCAGGGGATGTCCATTATTTAGAAAAAAAGGATGTACTCTATAGAGAAATCTATATTCGTACACCGCTAGTAGGTGGAGGAATTCACTCCCTGTCAAGATACAATACCATGCCTGAACAATATTTTTTAACCACTGAGGAAATGCTAAAATCTATGGCATTTTTAGGTAAGGATTTAGCATATGAAATCGTTATTAAAAATACAAATGTTTTAAACTCTATGATTGAAAAAATTCAAGCATTTCCTAAAACTCTCTATTCACTTCCTGATGAAGCATTTAAAGATCTTTTAGGTATTGAATCGATTTCAGATGAAGTCAAGCGTCTCGTCTATGATAACTTGCAGCACCTTTATGGAGTAGAACCCCATCAGCTTGTGATGGAAAGAGTTACTAGAGAACTCAAGAATATTATCGATAATGATTTTGCACCAAACTACTATATTTCACATCTACTCGTCAAAAAATCATTAGATGATGGCTACTTAGTTGGTTCACGTGGATCTGTTGGTTCATCATTTGTTGCAACGCTATTAGATATTACAGAAGTCAACCCATTAAAACCCCACTATAGATGTCCAAATGGCGATTTCACGGCTTTTTATTTAACAGATGAAGAGATACACCACTTTGGTATAACGAAGGAACAAAAGGAATTTCAACCCTTCTTAAAAGGG
>JAUSOA010000066.1 GCA_030656435.1 Acholeplasmataceae bacterium
CTTTTTCTTTTCCAGATGCGATCAGTATAATCTTTTTCGCATACATAATATTTTTGATTCCCATCGTAATCGCGAACTTCGGGACTTCATCTAAACTACTGAAGAACCTTGAATTATCGATTCTTGTTTGTTCATCTAGTGTAACTATAAATGTTTCATTTCCAAGTGGAGTTCCTGGCTCATTAAAGCCGATATGTCCGTTGGTTCCAATGCCAAGAATTTGGACATCTAATTGATTTTCTCGAAGTATTTTGTTGTAGTCTTCAGCAAGATGGTCAATTCTTGTAATATCATTATTGGGTATATGGATATGCTCTTCTTGAAAATCAACATGCTTAAATAGATTTTCATGCATAAAAGAATAGTAGCTTTGTGGATGGCTTCTATCAATACCTATATATTCATCAAGATTGTAGGATGAAACATCTTTAAATGATATTTTGTTCTTTTGATACGCTTCAATTAGATTCTTATAAAGTCCAATTGGAGACGATCCAGTTGCAAGTCCAATCTTGAGTTCTGGATTTTTCTTTATTTCTTTAATAACGAATGAAGCAGCCTTTTTTGATACCTCATCGTAGTTTTTGCATATGACAATTTTCATGCTTTGCTCCATCTATACCTATTTTTATCTTTTGTTTTTAATTAAGGATTCACGAATGTTTCCATTATGTTCATCTAATAATTCTTCAATCTTTTTTCTATCTTCAATCTTAGAAATAATACCAAATATCGCGAATTTTACTGAGTTATACTTCATTAGATATTCCTCTGCAACTTCTTCTGATACACCTGTGACTTCCATTACAATTCTTTGAGCTCTAGAGACAAGCTTATTATTAGACATTTGAACATCAATCATTAAATTTTCATAGACCTTACCGATTTTAACCATCGAGGCAGTCGTAATCATGTTTAAAATTAACTTTTGAGCAGTTCCTGACTTCATGCGTGTTGACCCAGTGAGTGGCTCAGCGCCAGTGATAGCTTCTATAGGGAATTGCGCAATTTTAGCGATTTCTGAGTCTGCAGAAGTGGTGATACATCCTGTTTTACATCCAAGCTCGTTCGCGTATTCTACACCACCGATTGCGTAGGGTGTGCGTCCGCTTGCTGCAATTCCAATCACGAAATCATGCTTTGTTAAATGATGTTTTTTTAAATCATCTTTGGCAGCTTTTGGTGAATCTTCAACACCTTCAATAGAGTATCTTAACGCGTGATCCCCACCTGCGATAATTCCAGTGACTAAATCATTAGGTACACCAAAAGTAGGAGGACATTCACTCGCGTCTAGCACCCCTAATCTTCCACTTGTTCCTGCGCCTAGATAAAAGAGTCTTCCACCATTCTTAAAGGTCTCTGTAACCCTATCGACAACAGTAGAAATCTGTCCGATTGCTTTTTCTACTGCGAGTGGAACAGTTTTGTCTTCGTTATTGATTAGTCTCAGTATTTCTGTAGTCGACACTAAATCAATATTCTTTGTGTTTTCATTTCGTTTTTCTGTGCTGATTTTGCTTATATCAATCATAGATTACACCTCTTTGAAAGTTTTAAAAGCCCTAAATAATATGCTCCAATCACAGGTTCAATCGGATGAATATCAATCTCAAAATCTTTTAAACTTATTTTTAATTCTTCTATTAACGTTTCTTTTACATAAGGAGCATTGAGTAAGAACCCACCACGCAGTGCAATCACAACATTATCCTTCTTTTTCGACTTATTGTAGGCATTGATTGTTTGTTTTGCTAGGTGTCTACCCTCTTGCTTCAATAAGGATATTGCATCTAAATCATGATTTAACGCACAATGTGCAATAAATTTAGCTAGCCTCGCAATATCGCTTTTGTTATTGTTGTAGACAAAGTTCTTAATATCTAAATAATCAAGAGCTTCAATTTCCTTTAAAATCATTTTCGATAGTTCACTAAGTTCTTGATTGCTTTCCTTTTCTTCAATGATCTTTTTTAATGCAGTAATTGCGAGATGGTAGGCAGATCCTTCATCCCCTAAGAGATGTCCGAATCCTCCAACTAAGTTTGCTTCTTCACCATCTGAAACCATCAATACACTGCCTGTTCCACCAATGACCATAATGACATTGATATCTTTATTTTGTTTCACTGAGTAAAGCGCGATAATTGCATCACTATCTAAATCCACAGTTGCATTAAACTTCTTTTCTAATGATTTAACAAACTGTGTGCTTTTTTTAATCTTAGAATAACCTGCAATACCCATTTGTATAAAAAGCTCTCGTTCATCCTCTAAATCCATAGCAAGCTCTGCAATCGTTTTTTCAACATTTGATTTTGCTATTTCTTCATCAATTGAGAAGTTTGAAAACCCAAATTCAACCCTTTTGAGTTCATGTCCAGAAATATCAAATAAAACTCCTAATGTTTTGGTTCCTCCGCCATCAACACCAATAATGTATTTATTCATAGGCGATAGGTATAATACCCTTCGGTACTAACTCTTTCTTTAGGTATTCGAGTAAAACCCTCAAAGAATTTGGTGTGTATTCATATAGGCATACATAATTTTTGATTTTTTTAGCATAGTGTAAATCGTATGGGTTGCGCATCGATATTACATGCAAATCAAGATTAAGTTCAGATAATCTATTCATCAATTCGATTTGGCCTTGAAAGATATTTGCATTGTAGGTGCACAAAATTACTTGTTCCTTCTTTTTAGCAGCATGCAAAATCATTTCTATGTCTAATTCTGTAGGTTCTATCGGAAGTGTGTAGGTAGCTAAAGTTGGGAGATTTTGTTTAATTTGCTTGATAATACTATGTTCTCCATCAGATTCATCAGCAATCGATGTAGCAATCGGAAGTGCTCCAATAAATAAAGCGTTCTTCTTTAATGTTAATGGATGTCCCTTAACGAGTGTTAAAGCATTTCTAACGACTTGATAAGAAAACTCCTTAGTTTGATCATTTTCAACGATATCTTGAACTGCTTCATACTTTTGATTTAAATCTATTTCATTTAATTCTTCCTTGAATTTTAAAACACGTGCTACACGTTCATTTAAAATTTCTTCTGATAGCTTTTGGTTTAATACGGACTCTTTGACATATTGGGTAGCTTTGATTTGTAGCTCTTCAGAGTGACAGATACAAACCATATTTGCACCAGCTTCAATAGCCATTAATGATGCCCCTACGGTTGTATAATTATCTTGAATCGCCTTCATTTGCATTCCATCAGTCACAATCAATCCTTCAAATCCCAATTCTTCTCTTAAAAATCCTGTCATACACTTTTTAGATAAAGTGGTCGGTAGACCATGCTCTGTGAGTGCAGGAAAATCGATATGCGAGCTCATGATTGCTTTAATTCCTTTTTGGATTGCATGCTTAAACGGTACGAGTTCAACCTGATTTAATCTTCCCATCTGATAGCCAACCTTAGGTAGCGCTAAATGAGAATCGATATGGGTATCTCCGTGACCTGGAAAATGCTTTCCTGTTGCAATCACATTTTCTTGTAGGCCTTCCATAAAGGCAACTCCATATTCTGCAACCATATTGGGTTGATCAGAAAAACTTCTGACTCCAATGACTGGATTTTTTGGATTATTGTTCACGTCTAATACTGGGGCAAAATTCATATTGATTCCGAGATTAATCAATTCTAATCCCATATATTTTCCACTTAAATAAGCATTATTCACATCATTTGTGGCAGCGATTGTCATCGCGCCAGGAAAGAATGTTGCTCCACTTGTAATTCTAGAAACCATACCGCCTTCTTGGTCTATACTGATAAAAAGTGGTATGCCAATTTCTTGATAGGCTAGCTTTTGCAAGCTTTGGTTCAACTTAAAAACCTGTTCTGGTGTTTTAATGTTTCGTGCAAATAATATGACGTTTCCTACCTTATAGTCTTTAATCAACTTTAAGGCATGGCCATTAATCTTTGTAGCATCAAATCCAAACATAAAGAGCTGTCCTATTTTTTCTTCGAGACTTAGTTTATTGATATCATACTTCATATAGGTGGTACCTCTCTTTCTTGGCCTTGAAAACCTTAGAGTCTTCTTCTATTTTTTTAAGTATTTCTTCTAATGAAAGTCTTTGAGTCTTTAGATTGTCATCTCCTGATAATAAATCAATCATTTGTTTCCCACCTGGTCGGTAGGGATCTAAAATTTTGAAATCAGGAAATAATTCTCTAATTAAGTAAATGATTGTATATCCTGTGGATACCGGTTTATAAATATCTTTGTTTGTGACATAGAGCTCAACACCTTGGCATAAAGTATCCTTATGCTTCGAAAACATTGGTGTGAAATAAGTCTTTCTAAAGACGACTCCCTTTAAATCTTTTTTATTTAACTCACTGATGAGCTTATCTGCATCCATCCATGGTGCACCAAAGATTGAAAATGGCTTTGCTGTGCCTCTTCCTTCTGAGACATTCGTCCCTTCAAAGTAACAGGTCGTTAAATAAGCATATAAGGTATCTATTGTTGGAATGTTTGGTGATGGTAGCACCCACTGCCGATTCAAGTCACTAAAGTGATAAGATCTTTTCCATCCATCCATCTTTACAACATGAAGCTTGCAATCAATTTCAAATTCCTTATTATAAAGTAACGAGAGCTCTCCAGGTGTTAGCCCGTAACGTTGCGTCAGTGGGTAATAACCAACAAACGAACGATACTCTAAATCAAGGATTGTTCCTTCAACTTCAATTCCACCCACTGGGTTAGGACGATCGAATACTACGAACTCCTTACCATATTCCTTGCATGCCATCATTGCGTGTGACATGGTATAAATAAAAGTATAATAACGTGCACCGACATCTTGAATATCAAAGCACAAAATGTCGATTTGATCCATCATTTCCTTGGTAGGCTTTCTCGTTTCTCCATATAATGAAAATACGGTACAACCAGTTTTTTCATCAAGATAGGTGTCTAAATGAACGCCTGCTTGTAAATCTCCTCTAACTCCGTGTTCTGGAGAAAATAAAGCCACTAGATTCGTTTTCTTAAATAGAATATCAATGGTAGTTTCAAAATTCTCATCAACACCGGTTGGATTGGTGATCAATCCAACTCTTTTATTTTTAAATAAGTCTAAATATTCATCTAATCTTTCAATACCCGCTTTATACATTCTTCTCACCTAGCCCCTTCAAATAAATAACTGCCTGCTTCGTAATTAAGACATTTAGTAAGATGGATAAAGATACTCCAGAAAATACAAACATCAATGCAGTTAGTGGTGCTAAAAGCATGAAGAATGGGAGTATTGTAGCAATAATTAATAAAACTGTCTTTAGAAAGAATTTTCCTGCAAGATAAAATGATAACTTATAGATTGTCATATATTTCGCTTTTGGATAAACACTAACGACTGTAAATGAATAGAGCACGATAACAAATGCTGCAATCAATAAAACAATCGTAATGTAGTAACCAATTAAATAGAAGATTCCACTTTCTTGTTTTAAATAGGTTAAATAATAGGTCACATTGGCATAGCCTAATGTCATGACCAAGAGAAAGACAAGTCCTAAAACAATCTTTTTCCATAAATCCTTTTTGAAGTATTGGAAATAACCACTCAATAAATGAGGTTCATCTCTATTTGTATAATCGCTAAAAAGGTTATATGCTGCAGACATTGCAGGATATAAAGTTACTATTGGTATGGATAAAACGATTGTGATGATATTGATCATAACAATCCGAATTATCCAATCGGCGATT
>JAUSOA010000072.1 GCA_030656435.1 Acholeplasmataceae bacterium
ATTTTTCTCTATCAAATGCAAATGATATTTTAACTGAAAGCGAGTGGAAATACGAAAGTGATGGAATCACACTTTTTGATTCGAGTAAAGCAACATCAAGTAATGAATATTATCGGTATAATGCTCTAGGCGAAGCCTTAGAAATTGCTCATTTTGGAACAGAAACTAGTTCTATATCTCCAGATACTGAAAATCATCTACGCGCGACCTTACCGCTTGCAGGTATTAAGTTTTCATTTACAAGAGGTTCTTTTGATACATTACTCAATCATTATTATTATTCATATAATCTTGAACCAGCGGAAAGAAAATATCATATGTTTTATTTAGCTACCAACTTTTTTGTCGATTATGACCCATATTCGAAATGGCATTCCAATTTTCTTGGAACTTGGATGAATGCAAATCAATTCGAAGACTCGATTGAAAATCCTCAAGCACCACTAATCGGTGAGGAAAAGACAATTGATGAACTCACTTTATTGATGAGAGAAGTCAATCCAGGTGATTATGCTACATACCTAACACTATGGAGAGCATATCAGCTTCGATGGAACAAACTCATGCCAAATATTCCAATATATGCGAATCAATATTATGATGTCTATGATGTGAACCTAAAAGGAGTTGAATCCACACCATTCTGGGATTGGACTTATTCCATTTATGATATGTATTTTGAAGGTTAATTTAATCGTTAATAATTATGAGAGAGCACATGAATTTCATGTGCTTTTTCTTTCG
Organism: Acholeplasmataceae bacterium; assembly: GCA_030656435.1. Classification (GTDB taxonomy): domain Bacteria; phylum Bacillota_I; class Bacilli_A; order Acholeplasmatales; family Acholeplasmataceae; genus Peloplasma. The sequence continues at coordinate 745 of JAUSOA010000072.1, forward strand.
AATGATGATTAATATTTTCACACTCTTATTCGTAGAAAAATATTATTTTCGGTGTATAATGATGTCGTGCATTAAATAAAAAGTATCATCATTTTATGATCAATAACCTACATGGAGCAAGTCAATGTCAAACATCTTAAAGAAAATCAGTTGGTTTATCAAAGAAGAGTGGAAAACATATGTTTTCATGCTTTTTTTACTGTTATCCATCGCATTTATCGCCCTAACTCCAGCTTGGGTTCTAGGCTATTCAATTGACACCATCGTCTCTGGAGGACTCACAAAAAAGACCTTAACATTACTTGTCATCGCACTGGTTTTACTACCTCTTGGAAGATATCTGTTAAGCTTTGTGTACAATCACCTAAGCAATAAAACTGCACAAAAATTATCCTTTAAGCTTAGACAAAAATACTTATCCCATCTTTTTGATATGGATTCTAAATTTTATGAACAATATGAAAAAGGGGATTTAATCTCTAGAGTCACAGCAGACCTAGATTCGATTACACAAGCAGCGACCTCTTTATTAGAAGGAATCATTTTCAATGTTGGTATTATTATTTTCGCGATTGGAGTAATGAGTATATCAATTAGCTGGGAGTTAACCCTAATATCGGTAGCGATTATGCCAGTTGGGTTAACCATTTTAAATATTATCCGCTATAACAAAAGAAAATACATCAAAAGACATCGTGAGATCTACGCAGACATGACAGAGAAGGTTTTAGAGTCTGTTGAAGGGCAAAGAGCCATTCGTGCCTATGTTCAAGAAGAAAACGACTTAAAAAAGCAATATGAAGCCATTGATAAGGATATTGAATCCTGGAGATATATCGTTAAATACGAAAACTGGTTCAACCCACTCTTTGAAGTGATCTATGGGATTAGTTATATTTTAGCCTTTGGTTTTGGAATCTATTTCATTATCAATCAACAAATGACCTTAGGAAACCTAATTACATTTATTTCCTATGTAGGCTTGCTCTTTGGACCAATCATATCCATTTCCACTATCTTCACTCAAATCAATAACGCGACCATATCGATTGACCGCTTTGAAGAAATTATGAAACAAACCCCTGAGGTCCATGATGAGGTTTTTTCGAAGCCTATTGTTTTCTTTAATAAACTTGAATTCAAAAATGTGACATTTAAATATCCGTTTGATAAATTACCTGTTATAAAAAATATATCCTTTGAAATCAATAAGGGTGAAACCATTGGTATCGTAGGTCCTACAGGAGCAGGGAAATCGACATTGATCAGACAACTATTAAGAGAATTTAATGTAACAGATGGACAGGTTTTTATCGATGATGTCTCTATCGAGGATTATAAAATAGAGGATATTAGAAATCTTGTAGGATATGTGCCGCAAGCACATATGCTATTCAAGCGTTCAGTGGATGAAAATATTATGATCGGAAATCCTTTAGCCAACCATGAAGCACTCGATAAGGCAGTTAAAATTGCTGACTTTGAAAAGGATTTATTATTTCTTCAAAATGGAATGCAGACTCAAGTCGGTGAAGCAGGAAGTACGCTTTCTGGTGGACAGAAACAAAGACTTTCAATTGCTAGAGCTTTAGTTAAGGATCCTGAAATTCTTATTTTAGATGATTCTTTATCTGCAGTTGATGCTAAAACAGAAGACACCATCATTGAGCATTTAAAGGATTTTAGAAAAGGGAAGACCAATATCATTGTTGCTCACCGTTTTTCTGCAATTCGTGATGCAGATCAAATATATGTTTTAGAAGCGGGTAAGATTACACAACGTGGTACCCATGAAACACTAATAAAAGTAGATGGCTGGTATAAAAAGCAGTACATCGAACAGATGACGATGAGGTAGCCATATGAAAACAATGAAAAAAGTATGGAGATATATCTCCAAATATAAAAAGCTACTCTTTATCAGTTTATCTGCAATGCTCGTTGTTCAAGCACTAGGCTTAATCGCACCACTCATTGTAAAAACGATACTCGATGATTATTTAATTGGTATTCAAAGACCGTGGTATGAGGTCACTCAAGCAAGTGATGATACAGTGAGCTATCAAGGAAGAATATTTAGTCAAGATGTTGAAAATACAGAAGGTATATCGATTGTTATTATTCAAGGGAAATACTACTTTATTGATGAAATTGCACCCTCTGGATACAAGGTGCTTGATGGAGAAACCTTAACCGTTACTGCACAGGATAATCAAGTCTATACCTATCAGGTGACTTTATTAACTAGAGCTGAGGTTCTTTCCTTCTATAACCCCTATATTGAACCATTAACGATTTTAATTATTTTATTGATGGTAAGATTTTTTCTTCAGATCTTATTTACCTATATCCAACGTATTTCTACTTCAATGATTAACGTTAATATCGTTAGAGATGCGAGAAAGGATGCGATTCGATCCCTTCAAAAAATGCCAATGACTTATTTTGAGACAGAACCTGCAGGAAAAATCGCGAACCGAATTATTTCTGATGTTGGTGGTATGATGAACTTATTTTCTACCATCATGAACTTACTTGTGAATGCGACAATGGCGGTTATATTTGCTTATATCGGTATGTTTTATTTGGATGCTACACTAGCACTACTTACATTTATTGTATTTCCAATCATTTACGTTTGGTTAAAATTCTTTATTAAAAAGCTCAATACGATTGCAGTTAAGGTCAATGAACAGAGCTCAATGATTACTGCACAACTTAATGAAATCATCAATGGCATCGGTATTCTTCAAATCTTTAACTTTAGAAAACAAACAGAAAAGAAATTTAATGATTTATCTGCTGACTTTGTTAGAGAAAAAATTAAAGAAAATTTACTCCATCTATCGATTGGTTGGAATATGATTCGTTTGCTTGGAGCATTAGTAACATCGGTTATTATTCTTTATTTCGGTAACGGATACTTATCGATTCCTGGATTTGTTGTTAGTGTTGGTATCATTTATGCTTATAATGACTATTTAACAAGATTAATTGAACCAGTAGGCACTCTATTTAGAGAAATCGGAAACCTACAGCACGCCATTGTAAAAACAGAAAGAATCTTTAAAATCATTGATGGTGAGCAAGAAGATGGGTCATTTACTGAAATCCCAAGATTTGAAGGTCATGTTAAATTTGATAATATTTGGTTTTCCTATGATGAAGGTAAGCCAGTCTTAAAGGGAATTGATCTAGATATTAAGAAGGGTGAAATGGTTGGTCTTGTAGGACATACAGGGTCAGGAAAGTCATCATTAATGAGTTTACTGATGAGATTTTATGATTTAAAGGAAACTGACATGGGTAAAATCTATGTTGATGATATTGATATTGAAACCTATTCAAAGAGAACCTACCGCACACATGTAGGTATCATTTTACAAGATCCTGTCATGTTTAAGGGGACGATTGCTGATAACGTAAGATTTGGAACCAATCATGTCACAGACCAAGAAGTTGAACAAGTACTTAGAGACATTGGTGGCGCAAAATTATTAGATAAGCTTGAGCATGGTGTGAATCAAATGATTACGCGTGGTGGTGGAAATCTATCGGTAGGTGAAAAACAAATCATTTCATTTGCTAGAGCAGTTGTCCATAATCCATCGATACTTGTGATGGATGAAGCAACAGCGAATATCGACACTGAAACTGAAACAATGATTCAACAAGCCTTAGAAACCGTAAAAAAAGGTAGAACAATGATTGTCATTGCCCACCGTCTATCTACGATAAAAAATGCGGATAAGATTGTAGTCTTGGAAAACGGAATTAAGGTTGAAGAAGGTAGACACAAGGATTTATTAGTTAAAAATGGTGTTTACGCCAATATATATCGCTCACAAATTAAAACAATCGCTTGATAGCGGTTGTTTTTAATAAAAAAAGGAGCAAGCTCCTTATCTAAAAAACATGAAAAATGATAGAAAAACCATGTACAAGATAAACACATAATTCGCATTTTCAAATGTCACAGTCCATTCACGGATCATTTGTAGTGGCTTGAAATCTCTTTTGACTATATAACGGTAGAATACCATACCAATCATGACATAGGTGATATAGTCAATCCACTGTCTGACATCAAGAATCTTGACATAGGATAAGTCTCTACCAAAGACGAGGAATCCAATAGGAACATAGAAGATGCCAATTGCAATACATAAGATACCAAGTATACTCATCGAAAGTAGCTGTGTAATATCTTTTCTTTTTACAATAGCGACCTTTGGGCCATATAGTATTTGAGAGAACTTAATAAACGAGGTAATCGTACCTATATTGATGAGGGTAAATAAAGCCATTTTAAATAAATCACCCTTGAAATCATATTTAACGAGAGTTTTTGATACAAATCCATTGAACAGTGGCGCACCACTAATCGATAGCATACCAATAATGAGTAAAATCGCTGTCCAAGGCATGCTTTTAAAAACACCACGAATTTCATAAATCTTTTTGGTCTGATAGCCATAAATGACAAGTCCAGCACCAAGGAAGAGAAGTGACTTGAATAACGCATGATTTAAGATGTGCATCAAACCACCAGTGAATGATAAATCAGATGCAGAGGATAAACCCATGACCATGATTCCGATTTGTGAAACCGTATGATAGGCTAAAACTTGTTTTAAATCCTTTTGAGTAAGTGCAAATGTAACACCAACAATCGCGGTAGTCGCACCTAAATAGAAGAAGAATTCAGCCATATTATAATTCGCTTTAGAAAACATTTCTATATAAATACGAATAAACATATAGAGTGCACCCTTAACAACTAATCCAGAAAGTAACGCTGAAATACTGGTTTGTGCAACACCATGTGCCTTTGGTAACCATGTAAATAATGGGAAGAATGCTGCCTTAATACTGATGCCAGACATCATCATCACAAATGCAAGTTTAATTAGGTTTTCATCACTATGAAGATTGATGTTTTGAACTAGATATTGGATATTAATCGTTCCGTAAACATAATAAATCAGGATAATACCGATTAGGAAGAACATTGCACCTACAGTATTTAGTAATAAATAATAGATACCAGCTCTAAATGATGGTCCTGTTTTCTTATAGGCGATGAGTATCGTAATTAAAACAGTCATGAGTTCTAGGAATACAAATAGATTGAATAAATCATTGGTTTGAAGGAGTCCTAGAAAAATTCCTTGTAGAAACATCAAGAAGAAAAGAAATTTGTTTTCCCTTTGATTGGTTTTAAAGGTGTACATCAATAGAATGGTCCACATGAATATGGTAAGTCCGACAAAGATTAAAGAAAGTCTGTCATTAAAAAAACTAATCGCAAACTGTTCATCCCAACCACCAAAGACAATCAATGATAACTCAGGAGAAATTGCTAAAGCCTGGATATATAGTATATAAACGATAAAAAGTGCGATTTGAGCAGCAAATAATACATAGCTTGCAAGCTTACTCTTAAATAAGTAAACAACTAAGGATGCAAGAATTGGAATGAATACAAAAAGTACAGGAGCTAAATGCATTATTTATCCCCCTTAAGTACGACTTTCCATTCGATAGAACCGTAATGGTGAAAAATCTTAATACAAAGCATTAAAGCGAGTGAAGTGATAGTTGAACCGATAACAATGGTTGTGATCATTAAAGCTTGTGGAAGGGGATCGACAATTTCAAGTCCTAAGGAATTTAAAATAGGAATCATACCGCCTTCATAAATACCGAAATTAAGAAATAATAAAATAATGCCAGCCTCGATAATGGTGACACAAAAAACTGACTTGATGATGTTTTTACTTGTCGCAAGTCCGTAAACGCCGACTAGAATAACAATAAATGAGAGTATAGGATTCATTAGCGTCCCTCCTTGAGAAAAGCGGTGAAAATCGCAATCAAACCAAGTGCAACCTTAGCTCCAATGACTAAATTAAGTGCGATTAAATAAATCGACTTCAGTTCTGTTGAGCCATCTAGAGGTATAAAGTTAGTGAAAACTTCATTTCTAGTAATTAAAGACATAAAAGCAATACTCAGTAACAAAATAAATAAAAACTTTTCAATCGTAAGTATTTTATTGACGTCAATCGATTTAGATATATCGATATAATATAGTATTAAAATCGCAGTTGCAACAATTGCACCACCCTGAAATCCTCCACCAGGAGAAAGGTGACCATTGATTATGACATACATACCAAATAAAAGCATGACAGGATACAATAGTCTAGAAAATGTTATAAATAGTTCAGGAGTTTTTTGTTTATCTAGCATGAATGTTGCATTTTTCTCCAAAGTATTGTGCTGAGAAATCCACATCACACCGGATACGGCAATTAATAAAATTCCTGCTTCAAATAAACTATCAAATAAACGATAATCCAAATAAATAGCTGTAACTAAATTCATACTTCCAGTGTCATAAAAGCCATTATCTCGAAAGAAGTCCTTACCAGCTGAATTATAAAGATCAGAAAGGTTAGCAATAGACATCACGAATAAATACAAAATAAAGCCTAAAAGAAAGACAAGGCTAATTCTTTTAATCAATGGATTCACCCTCTTTCAAGGCGATTACGCTGATATAAGAATAATCTTTTGTCATTTCTTTAAGTCTTTTCATTAATATTGAACTGGATTTACCCTTGAACTCGAATCTTTTGAATTCCTCATTATAGCTTATAATTAAATCTACATTAAGTTCTTTCGTAAGCTCTTCAGCACTTCCCTGAATATCTGAACAGACATTAAGTCTTAAATCGTAGTCATTCACAAAATTAGTCAAGATCATATAAATTTCTTCATTCATTAAATCAAGGTCATGCATATCATGATTGACTCTATCTAATACGATGAACTCACGCTGTCTAGAAATAGATATTACATAAATGAGCGGAATAATCGCACTTCCTATCGCAACCTCAGCAATCGCGACGTCTGGTGCATTATTCATTGCATAAAGGGTTGCAGCAACCAAGCCAAAAGAAGCGATTAAAATGATAATCGTAAAGTTTTCCTTATGAAAAACAATCGATATCGCGATGATAATTAATAAAATCTGCAAAATTGTAGGAATGATATTTGTCATAAGACATCACCATCCTTTACATTGGTTGGGATTCCAATTAAGTAAGCAGAACGGATATTGACATGAGAACTAATTGGATTAGTAATTAGTAAGAACAAAATAAGAAGGACAAGTCGAATTCCATAATTAAACTGACCAGTGGCAAATATTAGAGAAATTAACACTAAAAAGCTTGCAACGGTGTCAATCGTTGCTGCTGTAAGTATTCTTGTGTATAGATTTTTCAAACGAAAGATTGCAATCATTCCAAAAATAATGAAAAACCAGGATAGAATTAGAATAGCATAGGTAAGAAACATCATT
>JAUSOA010000103.1 GCA_030656435.1 Acholeplasmataceae bacterium
AAATTGATGCATGTTATCCATTGCACATGCTTGATGTGCTAAGGTTGCAGTTTTTGCATTATCAAACCATGAGATTTGATCTTCATCGATGATATCCTTTAAATTTAGCCATGCCTGTGGAAATTGATAAACAAATAAAGAATTTCCAGGTGAGTAAATATAATGAAAATCCTTATAGCTTCCCTTTGCTCGAATAAAGCCATTATATAAATCCTTCGCAATGTGCTTATATTTAGAGCCACCAACCATGACATACATCGTCAGCTGCTCTGCAAACATGTCCCATTGATGGATAAATCCTGGTCTTTTTTCTACATAGTCACCACCACGGTCTGGGTTAAATGCCATATGAAGAACTAGCTTTTTATGATGCGTAAAGCTAAATAACTCCCAATCAATTCTATCCATAATAATTTGAGTTAAATAGGATATCTGCTCATCCTTGAAAAATGAATCTACAGAAAGCACTCCACATAGGCATAGCGCTGTATCAATTGTTGAAAATTCGGTTTTCCCGATACGTTCACCTGTCTTAAAATCAAGGAAATGGGCGAAAAAACCAAATTCATGCATGATGTTATCCTTTAGGGTGATTAAGGTATGGTATGCCTTATGATATGCCTCTTCATAAATTAGGTATTCGTGCTTGACTCCGATGATTAAGGAGGATAGCATAAATCCAGTCGATGCAATCGAGGCTTTCTCTAAATTCATGGAGTGATCTAATGTCAATCCGAAACCCTTTGAATCCGCTTCAAAGTTGGTAAAATCCTTAAAAAAATCATATGCTGTTTTTTGAATGTCTATTAATATATTGTTGTCCACAATTTCACCTCATTGAAACGTTTCGATATACAACCTAATTGTATACCAAAATAACGAAAAATTCAAAGAAAATTTACTCTACTGGTGTAAAATCTAATGCCTCTAAACCATTTATAATATATGGAACTTCCATATAGATTTTCCAAATCATTTGAGATAGATAATTTTCAATCATTAAAATTGAAATTCCCTTATCGATTCCGATAATGTCATTGGCAAACCAACCATTGGTGGAATACGATAAATTATAAGCTCCCTTAAAGCCATAAATGCTCCAAAAGCGTTCATAGGTTCTATAGTTTTCAATAGCGCGAATGGCCTCTTCTGGTCTAAATACCAATGAACCTATTGCACCATAGGCTGGAACTGTTCCATCGACAACATGCGCATTTCCCATCGAAGGTCCTGAACCATAGGGTCCTACATATCCGCTTGGTCCATCACTTGCTGACATACCCCAGGAATTTTCATGAATCCCGATATAGGTCGCTGTTTGAGTTTTCGCATAGGCGATTGCTGCATCGACAGCATTTTGACTGTTTTTGAACCATGAATAGCCTTGTTGGTCTTTAACAATTGAATAATCTACCCAAGCATGTGAATATTGATAGGTAAATAGAGATCCTGTCCAGGTTAAATAAAATGAATCATAATCCTCAGTAGCTCCTGATTGTTGACTCATAAACTTCATAAATGAATAGGCACCCTTTCCAACCTTATGGGTTGGTGATCCTGCTGCAAGCACATAAACCATCAGCTGTTCTCCGTAGTGATCCCAATACCCTTCAAAGCCAGATTCAGGGCGATAGCCCATATAAAACATGTTATTGACATTATCAAAATACCAATCCCATTCAATTTCTTCATATAGCTGATAGGCTAGTTTTTCAACACGACCCCCGAAATATCTACCAACAGTGAGTGCACCGTTAATAAAAATGGCGGAATCTATAATTGAAACCTCAGAATTCCATGCTCTAAGTCCCGTTTGCATACTGACAAAATGATACCAAAAGCCATGTGTTCTTTGCATATTCTTGAAGGTAAGCAGTGTATAATACGCTCTTTCTTCACCCTCAGCTCTTGTAATAAAGTCATTTTCAATTCCGCTTGGAATAGAGGATAAACCATAGCCTACAGAAGCGATCGAAGATATTCCTCCAGGATTACCAGTAAATGTATTGAATCTGTCAGGAATTAAGCCGTAGCCAGTGGATTCTAAATCATCATTAGCGAGCTCCCAAAAGAAATTAAATCCCAATTCGAGTTCATCTAAAATTACCTGTGGCACGTTTTCTCTTACATTGGTGCGGTAAAGCTTCGTATTTTCAATTGGGGTTGTTGGATCTACTGTTTCAATTGGTTCTGTTGGAGTTGTGTTACAGCTCGCTAGTCCAAAGCTAAATAAGATAACAAGTAGTATTAAAAAGTATTTCTTTATGATATTTTTCATTTTTTTATTCTCCTGTCACACCGGTTTTTTCAACGCCTTCAACAAACCAGCGCTGGATGGCAAAATAAACAATAACCATCGGTAAAATAATTAATAGCGTTGCTGCAAGTCTTACACCCTCATTGATGCGCATGAGCTCATCTGATGCGTAAAGCTGTGTGTATTCTGATACAAAGTTTGCAAGTCTAAGCTGTAGGTTAGGATACCCAGAGCCTAGGAATAGGGAAGTGATGTAGGTTTCATTCCAATACCAGACTAAACCAAACAAAAATGAGGTAATAAATGCAGGAACTGCGAGTGGTACTGCAATTCTAAAGAAAATGTAATAAGGTCCTGCGCCATCAATTTCTGCTGCTTCATTGATACTTTGAGGAATCATTCTAAAAAATTGATAGAAAATCAGGACGAAGATTGCTGAATTGACGCCTTGACCAAAAATAGCAGGTAATATAATCGATAATGGTTTTTCTAAAAGTCCGAATTCGAAAAACATGACATATCTTGGAATCATGTAAACCTGAACTGGAATAATAAATGTCATCAAGACTAAAACAAGCCACATCTTTTTAAACTTGAAATTAAACTTTGCAAATCCATAGCCTATAAAGGCTGTCACTAATGTTTGAATCAGTGCTGGAAGCAGAG
>JAUSOA010000073.1 GCA_030656435.1 Acholeplasmataceae bacterium
ATCATCTAAAGTCATTTTCTGGTCATATTTAACTAAACCCGCAGAAAACGATAAAAATTTAAACTTAGATAGATAATTATGTGAAGAAACCTTTTGATTCATTTGATCGATAAATTTCTTGGGAACTTCCTCAGTACTATGCTTTAAGACAAGCAAAAATTCATCTCCACCTAATCTAGAAGCAAACAAATTATAGTTTGGTTCGCAATCCTTGATTATTTTTGAGAACTCTACAAGAACTTTATCTCCAATACTGTGACCAAACAAGTCATTGACTTCCTTAAATCGATCTAAATCCATCATAATAACGAAAAAATCTTTCTTGTCTTCGATTAGGGAGTTGATATAAATTTCCAATATTTTTCTAGAATACAACTTTGTTAGGTAATCTAGACTTCCAGAGGTTGTCTCCATAAAAATATAGACGACCATTACACTCATCGCAAGTGATGACCAAGTAAATAGGAGATTGCCGTAGAAAAACTGTGCAATAGAACCTACAATTGGAAAAAATAGAAAAATCATGATTCCTTTTACTGCTATAGAATCTTTAGTTTTTCGGTTTTTAACAACAAGATAAACGAGGTATAAATAAATGGAATAAATAAACACATATTGTAAGATTAATAGATTTCCACTTGTATAAACATTTGTTTCCCTATCAATTGAAAAATATAAAGGAAATCTAAAATTGAAAAGCATAATAATAATCGTTATTAAAGCAGGTATCATATAAAAATATCTTTTATGAATTCGCTTTTTATTAGAAAAAAGCTTGTAGTCAAGGTATGATGCCCAAAGTCCTGCTATGATTGGAGCAGAAATAAAAACCATCAAATTACTTGAATAGGAAAGTAAATAATTAAGGAGACCAACTTTTTCGTCAACAACCCATGAGACAACTTCCGCTATCAATCCTATGATGTTGAAAACAATAATCCAATAAAATAAAGTTGATGAAAAAGTAATGACATCCTTCTTGATTTTGGTAATCACAAACATAATGATGAGTAAAATTAAGGAAAATAAACTTAAATCATATGCAATAATTTGTTCAATCATGAGGTATACCTCCAAATCTATTTTTTATGATAAGCTTTAAAATACTCTAAAACTCTATTTTGAGGCATTGGTTTACAGTAATAGTAACCTTGTGCAAAGTCAACGTTATATTTCTTGACCATTTCTGCTTGTTCAAGAGTTTCAATTCCTTCAGCCACAACGGTTAGCTTTAAATGGTGGGCAAGATCAATCATATATTTAAGTACGTAAAACTCTTCAGTATCTTCTTTTATACTCGAAATAAAAGTGCGATCTATTTTGATGGTATCAATTGGAAGTTTTTGAAGGTAAGTGAGTGAAGAATACCCAGTTCCAAAATCGTCTAATGCGATTGTAAATCCAAGTCGCTTAAGTGAGTTTAATACATGAATGCTTTTTTGAATATCGCTAATAATTGCAGTTTCAGTGATTTCAAGATTAAATTTTCTGCAATCAATTTGATGTTCTTCAATCCATTTGATTAAATTAGTGATGAATTTATCATTCATTAACATGACTGCTGAAAGATTTATCGATATTTTGAAATTCTTTTTTTTAGAATCCCACTCTTTAAAATGGTCTGCTGCTTCCTTAAATACCCACTCTGTAATATCTTTGATGAATCCGTTCTTCTCTGAGAGCGAAATGAACTCTAGTGGTGGAATAAAACCTTTTACTGGGTGTTGCCAGCGAATCAGGGCTTCGACTCCATCAATTGAATTATCCTTTAATTTAATAATAGGTTGATAATGAAGCATAAACTCGTTATGATGAATGGCTTGTCTAAGCTGATTTAGGATTTCAGTTTGTTGTTTAATTAAGGTAACCATTTCATCGTCAAAGATAACGATTTGATCTCTACCCTTTGATTTTGCAATTGACATTGCTGCATCTAAATGTCTAAGTAAAGTGATATAGTCAGAACCATGATCAGGATATAGCGCTACGCCAGCACTATAAGTGATAAAGAAATCATCTTCATCTAAAATAAACGAACGTCTAATATGACTAAAAAGCCCTTCAATTGTTGGCATAAACTTCTCTAAATCTTCGATATCAAAAAGTGCAAGAACAAACTCGTCTCCACCCATTCTAGCAAGCATATTCGGTTTGCTTATTTTTTCAGATAAAATCCGAGAAACTTCTTTAATTAACTCGTCACCAACAGAGTGGCCTTTAACCTCATTAATATTTCTAAACTCATCAATGTCAAAATAGACAAAACCGATAATATTATCTGATTTTTTCTTGATGTTATTATTGATAGTTTCTTCTAAAAGTGTTTTATTCGGTAATCCAGTCAGTGGATCATAAAACGCTAAATCAAAAAGTTTCCCTTCAAGAGAAAGCGATTTTTGATGCCCTTGGTCTAATTCTACATACGCTTTATTTAAATCGATAATTGTCATCACATAGATATCAATTTTCCTGTGAATAATATAATAGAAAATAATCGCTGTAAATCCAACATAAAAAACGCCTTTAGCGCTTTGTGCTAATTTGAGTGCTTCTGCATCTGTAAAAATACGAGTAATCACAAAATCAGATAGCAATATCCAAGAGAATCCTAAAATCAAATAAAAAATGATGATTTTAGTCGTTGCACTTGTTGCATTCATATCATTTGATTTGTTGAGTTTTTGGTTGTTTTGATGCTGCGTTGTTTTATCCTCCAAGATTTCACCACCCTATAGGTATAACTTAAGTTAATTATACATGAAAACAAGTGTTTTTAACCGGTTCTAATTAACTTATAGCATAAATAATCATGAAAATATTTTAATTTTCATCTTCACTTGCTAGATTTTTAACCCAATGTTCTTTTTTATATCGAGCAAGTGCGAATGCCATTTTCGGAATGTCTAAGGATTGGACAAGCAAAAACATTAAAGTCACCGGTAAGTTCGTTAAATACGCGAGAGCTAAGGCAGCTGGTACAGGGACAACCCACATATAACCAGCATCGATCATCATGGTTGATTTCGTGTCTCCTCCTGCTCTTAGCGTAAAATATAAGGCAACGTTGAACGAATAAACTGGAATAAAAAGTGCATTGACTCTTATGTTAAAGGCTGCAGTTTGTTTGGTAACCTCAGCAACATCATAAATATCTAGGATAAAGAAGCTTAGAATAAAGAGAACAACACCAGCAATAACTGCAATAAATACTGAAAAAGCAATTAACTTTTTAGAATTATCTCTTGCCTCTTGAAGCTCACCTTTTCCAAGTGTATTACCAACCAATACAGCCACTGCAGTAGCTATACCACCAAAGGTAACGAAGACGAGCTGTGAGATTGCTCCGGTAATATTGAGCGCAGCAAGTGCACTATCTCCTCTTGTAGAATAAGCATGTAAAAAAACAGTTTGTCCAGAGGACCATAGCGCTTCATTTAAAGTTAAAGGAATCGCCATAATTACGATGCTTGCTAATATTTTTTTATCAATTTTGAAAAGCTGAAAAACTTTCGTATTGAAAATTTGTCCTTTTTTCTGTAAAAGGATAAGCATTAGGCCAAATTCAACAAATCGAGCAATTAGGGTAGCAATCGCAGCACCAACGATACCAAGAGCAGGAAATCCAAATAAGCCAAAAATTAATATAAAATTGAGTAGAGTATTTGTAATAATTGCCACAATGGATATATAAAGCAATGGCTTTGTTGTGCCAGTTTCCCTAAATGTGTTGGATATTGCAACAGATATAATCCATGGAAATGCACTCCATTTGATGATGTTTAAATAGTTGAGTCCACCTTGAATTGTTGTTGGATTTGATGTAAACAATGAAATCAGCGATTCACCAAATATTGTGAACAAAACAAAGGATAGTAGCGCAACCATAAAACCTATAATTACCTTAAATCTAAACGTCTGTCTCAGTTTATCAAAATCTTTAGATCCAAAGTATTGAGCAGAAAAAACACCGGCACCACCCATGGCACCAAATGTAATTAAAATAACAACAAAATACAGTTGATTGACAACTGATACAGATCCGATTGCTTGCTCACCTAGTCTACCTACCATGACATTATCCACTAGTTGAACAGATGTCGTAATGAGCTGTTGTAAAACTAAAGGTGCAGCAACAGCTATTAATGTTTTATAAAAATTTCTTGTTCCAATTAAGTGTTTCATAGCCGTAACCTCAACCCTCACATTATATCACTTTAATCACTCATTACGCAACCTTTGAGAGAGTCAATTATTCATCATAATTGGTTCTAATAAAAAGAAAAATCCCGCAGTTAGCGGGATTCAATCTATTAAGGAATATCAATAATTCTTAATGTATTAGTTGAACCATGTTTTTGAGCCCAACCTGATGTAATAATAATTGTTGTGCCTGATGTAAATCCGAAGTCCTTAGCAACTTCAATGGCAACCTTATCATAAACTGAATAGTCTGTAACATTGCTTCTAAGTGCAGAAAATACACCCCAGTAATATGTAAGTTTTTGACATGTTTCAACGCTATCTGTAACAGCGATGATTGGTACTGATGGTCTAAACTTGCATATACGTCTTGCTGTACCACCGGTTTCAGTAAACGCGATGATGACTTCTGCTTTAGGAAGTGTAAGTGCAGTTTGACTCACTGCAATACCGATTGCATCATTTACAGTTTGATTGGATGTAGCAATTGCATGCTGAAGTTTTTCCTTGTATTCAATATGTTCTTCCATTGATTTCGCAATCATATCCATGACCAATACCGCTTCAACAGGGTATTCACCTGCTGCAGATTCTCCAGAAAGCATAATTGCATCTGAACCATCTAAAATAGCATTCGCTACGTCAGAAGCTTCAGCTCTTGTAGGTCTTGGTGAGTACATCATTGATTCAAGCATATGAGTTGCTGTAATGACTGGCTTTCCCATTTCATTTGCTTTTTTGATGATTCTTTTTTGATATAGAGGAACT
>JAUSOA010000109.1 GCA_030656435.1 Acholeplasmataceae bacterium
TAAATCCCATAGGATCGGTTGATCGATGGATAGCTTGATTCTTGATAAATGATCCTTAACCGAGTGCTTATGTTTAATGACACTGTTTTGAGCTGGATCCTTAATTTCAATTTCAACATCTCCGTGCATTCTAGATGTCTCAAGATTGATAATTAAATCACTGGATCCTCTATTTTCTATAAAAACATCCTTGATATAGGAAATATCGTTGACAATTAAAGACACTTCGCGATATATACCTCCATAGCCTAAGTAATCAACTTGACCACCAAACGGTGGAATCATTTGATTCTCAGATGTGTCAACAATAACTAAAATTTCATTCTCTTTTTCAAAGGAAAGCTTCTCGTGAATGGTTAACTCAAATGGAGTGTATCCCCCGATATGCGCTCCTACAAATTCTTTATTCACATAAACCTTCGCGAAATGAGCAACTCCCTCAAAGCGAAGTCTTACAATTTTATCCTTAAATGTTTCATCAATTTCAAGCTTTTTGAAATAGCTAAATACACCTGACGTATCACCTTCGTCAAAGTTGTTATAGGGTAGGTCTACAGCGTTATGTGGAAGATGAACAATCTTTAGCTTTGTTGAGGGTGCCTTCTTTAAATCAGATTCTTCATAGACCTTAAACATCCAATCAAAATTCATTCCGATGACTTTTCTCAAGTTATCACTCCTTAGTTTCTATATCTTGTCTGCTACATAAATCTGTGATCCGAAATCTCCTAAAATTCTTGTTTGATCATTATAATAGGTACCCATAAATTGTTGCTTGATAGGTAACCCTTTCATCATCACACTTCCACTCACTTGATAGTCTTCTATTGCATTAGGAAGCCCTTTATGCTTTCCAATCGTTCTCATGATAAAACCATCAGGGTGGAGCTTAATAGGCAGTGCGTGAGCAATTAAATGACCAAATTGACTGATAGGCATTTGCTGCTGCATGGATTTTATATGATAAATTGAATCGCCTTCCAACTCCTTGAATTGAATATTTTCAAATTCAGGGGATGCCTTCGCTAATGTTTGGAAGCTTCCTAAAATATGTCTATTGTCCTTAGAGATTTGCCATGTCCGATGAAATTCATCTTTTTGATCGAATCTATAAAATCTTCCAAACTGAAAAACTTCTCTATTTTCTTTATAAAACGCGATTTGTTTCTTCATTTCTTTCTTTTCAAATGGTGTCACATACTTCAAGTTGAGTTCGTATCCTAATACACCAAAGCTTGCAACATTAAATCTTGTTGATAATGGCGTTTTCCTAAGTGTTTGAGCATGTGGGGATAGGGATACATGACAGCTAATTGAAGATGGTGGGTATAAATAACTGAGTCCCTCTTGAATTTTTAGTCTTTCGATTGGGTCTGTGTTATCAGATGCCCAAATTTGTGCACCATAGGTAAGCATACCTAAATCAAATCGATTCCCTCCACTTGAGCAGGTCTCAATTAATATTAAAGGATACTTTTTTCTGATATAATGAAGAATTTCATATAAACCTAAAATATATTTATGGAAAAACATTCCTTGATATTCTACATATTTTGAATACATATCGGTTATATGTCTATTCATATCCCATTTGATGTAATTGATGTTTGCCTTTTGGATTACGCTTGACATCTCATGCTTAATATATTCTCTAACCTTCGGATTGCATAAATCTAGGACTAGCTGATTTCTACCTAAAGAAGGAGTTCTTCCCTGGATTTTTACTGCATACTCAGGATGGTTTTCATAAAGCTTACTTTTAGGGTTTACCATTTCGGGCTCAAACCATAAGCCAAACTTCATTCCCATGTGATGTATTTGATTGGCTAAATAAGTAATTCCTCCAGGAAGTTTTTTTCTATTGACATGATAATCGCCTAGGGACTGATGGTCATCATTTCTATTTCCAAACCATCCATCATCCAAGACAAAAAGCTCAACACCGAGCCTTTTCGCTTTTCTTGCTAGCGATAGAAGCTTGAATTGATTGAAGTCAAAAAAGAACGCTTCCCATGAATTCAATACAACCGGTCTAACTACATGTTGGAATTGCCTAGGCACGATATGAGTATTGATAAATTCATGAAAGTGATGAGATAGTAGATTAAAACCTTGATCGGAATATGTGAGTATTGCTTCTGGAGTTTCAAAGGACTGATTATTCTTTAAATTCCATTCAAAGCAGTGAGGGTTGATTCCGTTCATAAATCTTAAATTCCCGTGATTAGATATTTGCACTGCTTCATAATGATTTCCGCTATAAATCAAATTGATTCCAATACATATTCCGTAATCCTCTAATGTATTTTTCTTTGCTAAAATAATCCCTGGGTTATGTCTATTTGAGCTTGAACCTGTAGTTGAATCATTAATATAGGTCCCATATGTTAAAGCTCTTTTATGTTGATGAGCTTCTTTAATCCATCCTCCGTCAAAGGTGATTAGGTCATAATCAGTTTCAGGAAGGTCAACCATCATACTCATGATTTTTCTTATCTGTATTTCTTTTTCATTATTGTTAGTTAAAATAACTCTTCTAGAAATTACATTTTGTTTTATAAATACTGTATAGATTAACTTCATTTCTAATAAGGCATGATTATCCATCATCTTAATAATTAAACTCATTGCCTCATCATCTTCAGCTCTTGCTGTTGGAAGTTCTTTACTTTTAACGATTCCTTTTTGAATCTCATGTGAATGATAAATAAAGTCGCTAACAAATGTTTGATCAGGCATTCTAATTTCTAATGGGGATAATCTGAAATCTCCCTTACCAATACCTGAATATTCTAAGGGCTTTAGTTCAAGGAGTACGCTTCCTTTTTCTGATATATATTCAACAGTTGATCCAGCACCTGCAGTTGGCTTCGTATGAAGCACTTCATAGTCTTGATCAACGAGCTTTCGCCCAAAGTATAAGTGCTCAAGCTGACCTGTAGCCATTACATGAAAGATATAATTTAAATCTTTAGTTTCTAACTTAAAATATGGGTATTGATCATATATCATTTTTGACCCTCCTGATAAACCAAAATGGACTCATAAGGCATTAAATATTCGTTCGTTAAATTTTCTCTTTTATAATTACTTAGTATTATTTTACCATGAAAAAGATATGGCATTTTTTTAGCCTTTTTTGTAAGATTTAAGATAGTGATTATTGCCTCATTTGCAAGTATTCTCTTAAAGATGAATAAACCATGCTTTGTGTATAATGGCTCAAAAGAGCCATCAACTAGAATATCATTTTCTTTTCTTATCGAGATAAGCGATTTATAGTGGTTTAAAATCGAGTCAGGATTTGAAACCGATTCTTTTGCGTTAATAAACTTAGTATTTTGATTTGTCTTTAACCAAGGTTTTTCTTTGCTAAACCCACCATTTTCATCCCACTGCATTGGAGTTCTCGCGTTATCCCTAGAGGTCTTTCTAATCATCTTCATTCGGTACCATTTAGGGAACTTTAATTTAATTGCGAGTGCATATATTCTATGCGTTTCTATATCCATATATTCATCTAAACTTTTGAAGTCACCATTGGTCATTCCTATTTCTTCGCCCTGATAAATATAGGGTGTACCCTTGAGAGTTAGGTTCAATGTAGCTAACGCTTTCGCACTTTCTATTCTATATTTTTGATCATCACCGAATCTAGATACAGATCTAGGTTGGTCATGATTGCTTAAATAATTCGCATTCCAATAGACCTCTTGCTGCCACTTGGTTAAAACCTTGATTAGCTTCTTTGGTCTAAATTTCGTCTTGAACCACTTGTTATTGATTTGATCAACTTCCATATGCTCAAAGCCAAAAACCATATCAAGTTCATTTCTCTCAGGAAGTATTAAATCGTTAGCTTCCTTGGTATTTACCATGACTGTTTCGCCAACCGTGAAACAGTCATAATGATCAAGAACTTCTCTTCTGAGTGTTCTAAGTATTTCATGACATCCTTCTTGAGAGTGATAAAATTCTCTACCTGTTAAAACCAAACGTTTCTTTCCATTATCAAGAGATGACTTAAAAATAACATTGATTACATCACATCGAAAACCGTATATTCCCTTATCTAACCAAAATTTAATGACTCCTTGAATTTCTTTCATAACGTTAGGGTTGTTCCAATTCAAGTCAGGTTGCTTCTTAGAAAATAAATGTAGGTAATAAGAGTCTCCTATTTGATCCCAAGCACTTCCACTAAAAAAACTAGTCCAGTTATTGGGTTTGTCTCTCCATATATAATAATCCCTATATATGCTTTTAGGATTTTTGCTTTCAATAAACCAAGGATGTTCATCTGATGTATGATTGATAACAAGATCCATAATAATACGGATTCCTCTTTTCATCGCTTCATCAATGAGCTTATCCATATCTTGCATCGTCCCATATTCCGGATTAATCGAGTAATAATCACTAATATCATAGCCATTATCATCATTAGGGGATGCATAAACAGGAGAAAGCCAAATCACATTCACACCCAAATCCTTGACATAATCAAGCTTGGATATGATTCCTTGAATATCTCCAATGCCATCATGGTTGCTATCCATAAAGCTTCTTGTGTATATTTGATATACAATACTCTTTTTCCAAAGTTCTCTATTGATCATAATCGCTCCTATGAAATCGCTTTTATTACCCTTTATTATATTATAATAATTTGAAAAATACCTAAAATATATGAAAAAGGACATCTCAAAATGAAATGTCCTTCTTTATATCAATTAAAATCCTTTAAGCTGCTCTAATAATTCCTTCAAGGGTAATCCTACAATAGTGAAAAAGTCTCCTTTGTAGTGATCAACAAGTGACCCTCCATCTCCTTGAATCGCGTAGGCTCCTGCTTTATCCATAGGCTCGCCTGTTTTAATATAATTTTTAATCTCTAAATCACTTAAGTTCTTCATCCAAACCTCAGAAGCTGAAATAAAGGTTTTTATCTTTTCACCTTTAACAAGAGCAACAGCCGTATAAACGATGTGTCTATCGTTAGATAAAA
>JAUSOA010000123.1 GCA_030656435.1 Acholeplasmataceae bacterium
AGCAAACTCATCACCACCAATTCTTGCTAAGAAATCATCACGTCTGAAGCTTTGTCTTAATACATTTGAAAATTCTTTTAATACTAGATCCCCTACAGCATGACCATAAAGGTCATTGATATTCTTAAAGTCATCAATATCTAGAATAATACCACCAATCATCTTTTTACTTTCATTTATCTTAGAGACAGCCATTACATAATCATTGAATTCTCGTTTATTATAGAGTTCAGTCAGAGCATCAATATTAATTAATCTAGATTGAATAAATATGAATATAATCATTAAAGATAATGCACCCATTGGCCATATGAGTAGTACTCCATAAAAGAATATTTGAATGACACTACCTAAAAAGGGTAGAATTGGAAATAACAATAACGGAATAACATCCTTTTTTTTAATTAACTTACTAAATCGAAGAATTAAATAAACAGAATAAATAAAGCATGCATAATTAATACCAAAATTAAGGATAAAGAATCTTCCTCGTTCATATGTGTTTGTCAAATCAATATGGAAATAAATATTATGAAACATACTTAAAATCGATAAGATGAGATTGATAATGACCGGAATAACTAGTATAGGCATAATTTTTTTTATATGAGAGTTATTCTTGAAAATATGATGGTCAACAAATAGCACCCAATAGAAGCTAATAAATACACCAATTGAGTATAAAATCATATTAAAAAAATTGTTAGAGAATCCGACCCACACTCCTGGTTTACCGTTGAATACAACACTAATCATATCAGCGATTAATGCTACAATCATGAGAATAAGCAGGTAAATAAAGTATGTATTATTCATACTTTTTAGGTCTTTGTGCTTTCTCAAGCTTAGCAGCACGACTAGCAGTATCATTACAGCATAGATGTTGACATGTATAGCATAGATCATAGAGTAATCTCCTTTGTAATTGTATATTCATTTTATCATAACCAGTATGGATACGATGGCTTGATGCTACTTCAAGTTGCATTATACTTTCGCTTATATTAATAAATTTTTTAATTCTTTTTATACTAGATATCCCCATACTACAGTATTCCCTGTGCTATTCCAATCTGAATTCCATAATGTTGGTTGAACAGCTGATTGAACATAGACAACTGCATTTACAGAATTGCTAAACAAATGACTTCCAACATAGATAACACTCTCAGGAATATAGACAGATAGAAGACTTGCATTGATTTGGAAACAATAATTACCAATGGATGTTAGTGAGCTTGGTAATACTATATCGATAACACCTGTTCTTGAAAAGACTCCTATACCTAAGTTTTGTAACGAACTTCCAGTTTCAAAGGATACAACCTCTAAATCATAGCACATCTCAAATGCATAATTATCTATAGTAACCACACTATTTGGAATTACAATTTCAGTGATTGCTGTATTTCTAAATGCAAGGATTCCTATCACCTTCAATTGGTCAGGTAATATAACACCTGTTAGACTGGATGCATTATAAAATGCATGCATATCAATTATTTCTAATTGACTATTTTCTTCAAAGATAACAGATGTAAGTGAGGTATTTTCTCTAAACGCATAGGATCCAATCTTTTTTAATGTGTTAGGAATGTATAAAGTCTGTATGGATGTATCTCCATCAAATGCTTTACTAAAGATTTCAACTACATCGTGTGAAATGACAGTTTTGGGAATGATAATATCTGTATCCACATTGGTGTCTGATCGTCCAAGAAGAAGTGCTTCACCAGTAGTGAATAGTAGATATTTATAATCAAGATCTGAGTACTTACTTTCAAATGACCAGTAGATAGTTCTATTGTTTGGATTAAAGTTAGCATCCCATCCAGCTGGTTTACTATCGATTTCTGCATATATAGTGAGCACAGGACACGAAGAAAATGCATTTGAATATATATGAGTCACTCCAAGGGGTATGATAATTTCTTCTAATACATTTGAAGATCCAAATGAGTAAAGCCCTATACTTGTAATAGTTGAAGGAAGAATAATCGATTTTAACTTGAAATTTGTAGCGAAAACATGGTTGAGTATTGCAGTCAATTGACTACCTTCCTCAAATGAAACATTGACTAGCTTCGTATTAGAGAATGCTCCTCCATAGATTGCAGCTACTGAGGCAGGAATAACTAGTGAGCCTTCGATACTTGATGAACGGAAGGCGTCATAGCTAATTGTATGTATTGTGCTATCCTCTTCGAATATTAATGTAGACAATTGTTGTGTATTAAAGAAGGCCTCTCTTTCAATTGTTTGAACAGTATTAGGAATACTTATACTTGTTATTCCGCTTTGCTCGAATGCGGAGTCACCAATAGTGATTAAGTTTGGAGGTAAGACAATATTTTTTAAATATGGTGTATTCATGAATTGTCCAGTTGGAATTGATGTCATTTCTTGAGGTAAAATCAAAATCTTAGATAGCATTTCATTTTTATAAAGTGTTGGATCAATGAAATTAGAACCCTCTGCGTATCTAATGGAAAGTAAAGTGCTTGGAATATCACCTAACGTACCACCAAAATAGTATTTTAGTGTGTAAGGAGCTTCACTGGATATTGTCATATGGATTAAGCTTGTTGCTCCATCTAAAACATATGCACCAATGGATGTTGTATGAGGTCCAAATATAATCTCTTCAAGACTTGAGCAGTAAGAAAATGCATTATCACCAATGTGAGTAACATTTGAGCCTAAAGTTATTTTTGTCAAATTTGTTCCACATGAAATAGCTAATGCACCTATATGTGTAATAGGTAGACTAGAAATTGATTCAGGAATAATCAATTCAATATCTGTTTCAGGTACAGCGGTTACGGTTGCGTAACCATCATTTAATGTATAATTAATACCGTCAACTATTCCGGTCCATATTGCATAGGCTTCTATATCGTGTGAAACATCCCAGGTAAATGGTGAGACTAATGCTTGATCATCTGTATACCAACCAATAAATGTATAGCCTTCCTTTGTTGGAGTGGGAAGTGTTGAAACTAAATCACCTTTATAGTATGTGGATGAATCTACTGAACTTCCTGTATTTGAGTCAAATGAAAGTGTATAAGCGTGTCTTTGCCATTGAGCAAATAAGATGATATCTTCATCTTGCATGATATGAGTCGTTTCACAAAGCTGACCTTTATAATACCACCCCATAAAATCATAATCTAATTTAAATATATCAGGAAGTATTACACCAAATCCATAGGGGATTGTGTCCATTGTAGGTATTGATGTATCCGTATAGGTAATGAAACTTATTGAGTAATAAATTTCTTGATAAGTCGGTTTAATAATTAAATCAGAAGTAATAGATGTAAACACTTGATCCCAGCCTGTGAACTTATAACCAGGCTTATAAGGTGCTAGAGGTTCCAATGCACTTTCTTGATATGATATGGTTTGAAGTGAAATGGTTTCTTCACTTAAGTTTTGAAATTCCACGGTATAGTTTGATTTAACGTATCTTGCATAAAGCGTTAAATTGGATATGACTAAGGAGGTATTATAAAATGGAGCACTATTGACGGAATCTCCTTGATACCAGCCAATAAAAACATGACCTTCATAGACTGGAATTGGCAATGTAACGCTATTTTCATACTCTATATTTATGATTGGAGATATAGCCTCTAGTGTATGAGTTTCAAAATTAATTTGATATATATTCTTTGTATAAAGTGCTTTAACAATCATATGACTTGTTATAGATTCTGTGGAATGATCCCAAGCAGAAAAAGTATAACCAGGAATGATTGGTCCATCAGGAGGAATGATTTGTGATAAAGGTTTGACCCAACAGGACTTGATTAAATTTCCATGATGTCCAACAAAAATCACTTGATAGCCACGTATCATTCCAAGGTCTATAGTCTCTGAGTTCGTTAAGGTAATGATAAGATTTCCTTCTGCATTAATCTCTATATCATCGATACCAACACCTTGTATAAAGCTTTTTTCAATCAGTATTTGCCAGGAAGTATCATCGACATACCGCCAAAGAAGTGCTTCATCATTGACATCAAATTCTACCTCTTTCCCATCTTTGCCAATGATTTTACCTAAGTCATCTGTTGTATCATCTGAATAGGTAATTATAAGATGGCCTAAAGGAGAAATAGAGGCGTTAGTTATGGATCTTCCATCCTCACCACAAATCGATTCAAACCACTCCTCATAGGTATCTGGTATATCTGATGTCTGAATTGCAAGAGCGTAGATTAGGTGTAGTTTTGTTTTTAGTTCAGAGTAACTCATCGTGATAGTTAATGTTGTTTCTAAGCCTTGATACCTAACGGTAATTGTATGCGTTCCTGTAGTCATTAACTTAATGTAGTCATCAGATGAAAGCATGGAATGACTTAAAGGTATCGTTTCTACACTTTGATCACTCATATGAATAACCAACTCTATTGACGATAAATCAAATGTATCAGGATCATATTGTGAGTTCAAGGTTGTTTGATTGATTTCAATAGTCTCTATTAGGATATCCTGTTCTTTTTGACAGGACCATAAAAACAAGATCAGTATAATCAAGCTGACATATTTAACCCAACTCTTGAAACACATTTACAATTCCCTCCTTAAAGATAATAAACGCATCAAAAGCTTAGCTCTTGGTGCGTTTATATAGGTATACTTTTCAGCCTAATCATACATCTAAATATATAAAAGTGCAATATAGATTTTTTATTATTATTTTTAAAAAAAGGCATGATTTATTCAATCACACCTTGATTTGATTCGGTTTGTTAATGCATTTCGTGTGCTTGAGGATCCTTATTGGATAAGTATAGAATGTTACATGAGTTTCCATCAAATCCATGACATTTGAGTAAAGCATGTCTAACACCTAAAGGTCCAACAATACCGTTGATAATCGTAGAAGTCATTACGATAATTAAAATCATCGTTCCATATTGTGTTCCCACTAAGGAGCTTCTCGCATAAAATGCTAGACCGATCGCAGCTTGAGCTTGAGGAAGCAAACAAAATCCTAAGTATCTTCTTACAGTTACACTTGATTTCGCTACCTTACCACCAAGATAAGAGCCACCAATCTTTCCAAAGAATCTGAATACTACATAAATAGCAGAAGCAACTAAGATAAGCACTAAATTTAAGGATTCATAAGACTCAGCTAGAAGTAATACAATTTCTGCACCTAATAAAGTAAAGAAGATAATTAAAATCGGAGCAGAGAATAAATCCATAATGCGTTCGGTTTCATGCTTTGCCAGATTCGTTGATAAGTTAGAAAAGAATATCCCAGTTGCCATCGGTAATAAAATTGGTGATAAATGAACATGAAATCCGAAGAAATCAAATCCTGTGTTTGCAACTGCAATGGATACTAATATAGCAACGGTTGTTGAAATTAAGATGACAACATCCTTTTCAACATCCTCGTACTTTAAATATCTAATAATACGAACCAATACATAACCAATAGCAAGTCCTATTAATAATGAAAAGACTAATTCAAGAACAGGTCCCATTAAAGTTTCTAAAACCCCATGACTTATTCCACTTTCAACGGATGTCGCATAAGATATGGCAATACCGAATATCATAATGGTAATGGAGTCTTCTACACCATGAAGTGGAACGAGTGTATCACTTAATGGTCCAGTAGATTGCATTTTTTTAGTTATTAATAGAATTGGTCCTGGTTCAGTTGCTATAGCAAGTGCCCCAAGAAGTAGTGCGATGTGTAAAGGAAATAAGAATACATATAATGCTATAAAAACGAAAAGGAATGCGAATACAGCTTGAAAGACTGTAATAATGATTACTTCCTTTGTACGTTTCTTCATTTTTTTAAAGTTTAATTCTAGACCGATGCTAAAAGCGATAAATCCAATACCAACATTAATCATTGCCTCAAAGGCTTGTGCTATTTCTCCATAACCTAAAAGATAAAAAACTGCACCTAGTGCAAGTCCAATGATGATATAAGCGGTCAGATTCGGAACTCTCAATCTTTCAAAAAAGCGTCCGGCAAAAAGGCCAAGAATAAGGGTAAGACTTAAGAGGAATATAACTTGATATAAGTGGTTAGAACCAACTTCCGCTGCGAAAATTGTCATGGGTATCATTTCTTTCTTGTTAACGTATTTTAGACATACATATCATAGCACATTCAATCACTTGTTTCAAGCAACGATTTAAGTGAAAACGTATTTTCATCAGGAAAAATGAGATAGATTTTAAATAACTTGAGTCATCTTTTAGAAATTTGAGATTTTAAAACAATAGTGTGTTTCAGTAAAAAAAGATTTATATTCATATATGGTGTATACTTAAGGTATCAAATCTATTGTATAGATAGGGAAAGGAGAAAAAAATGTTTAATGAAATCGCACGTATTATCATCGGATTTTCTATTTTACTGATTTTATTCTTTGCTTATATGAAAAAAGATATGCTTCCTAAGCTTGTATCATTTACTATATTAGCTTCTATAGCATTTGCTATGATCTTTACTAGCTTTGCAAGATTGATATCTGATGTCGACTTTTTAAACTTTCTAGAAAGTATTTTTAGAACGTTAGCTGATTTAGTCGTGTTCGTTGAGATCGTAGTTATATTATTTTTATTGTTCTTCTCAAAATTCAAGACAAAAGTTATGGTAATAAAAGTCGTTATTATCGTCTATGTAGTTTTAGTAGCATTACTCGCATTCGGTGTATTTAGATAATTTATGTCAATTGAAATTCCCTTTATATAAAGCGCTACATAAGGTTTATTGTAGTAGTTTTCTAAAGGGATTTTTTTCTTTATTGCATGGTATAATTGGCATAATCAAAAAAAGGGAGTGATTACATGGGTAAATTAGATAACAAAGTAGCAATCATTACCGGTGCAGCACAAGGAATTGGTGCTGCAACAGCTAAATTGTTTATAGAAGAAGGGGCTTTTGTTGTATTAACTGACGTTAAAGATAACTTAGGAAAAGAAGTTGCTAAGTCTTTAGGAGATCACGCAGTATTCATACATCATGATGTTTCATTAAGAAAAGATTGGGAATTCATCGTTAAAGAAACTGAAAGACTGTTTGGTTATGTTCATATACTTGTGAATAATGCTGGGATAGTTATCCAAAAACCAATTGAAGAATCTACGGATGATGATTTCCATAAAACATACATGGTTAATCAATTTGGAACTTATCTTGGAATGGTAGTGACCTATCCTTCAATGCTAAAAGCAAAGGAAGGATCTATAATCAATATATCCTCAACCTCCGGATTTAGAGGTAAAGCAGGATTAATGGCATATAATGCTTCAAAGTTTGCTATCCGTGGGATGACTAAAAGTGCAGCATTAGAATTTGCAGAAAAAAATATTAGAGTCAATTCAGTTCACCCAGGATTTATAAATACACCAATGACCTTAGATAATATCACAGATGAATATAAAGAAAAAGCAATTCATGATACACCACTTAAACGAGGTGGTGAAGCCAGTGAGGTTGCTAAGTTGATTTTATTTTTAGCTTCAAGCGATTCCAGTTTTTCTACAGGCAGTGAGTTCATTACAGATGGTGGAAGATTAGCCTAGCAATCATTTTATTCAGGAATTGGTTAAATATATTGGATATTCAAACTAAGTACTAAAATATAATGTTGTATGAATTTCAATAACGTGATAATATAATAATAAATAACCCATAAGGAGGAATTTAATTTTGGAACTGTTCTTAGCACTACTTCCCGCTTTATTGATGATTACACTCGTTATCATCACGAGAAAAGTACTAATTTCTTTAGGTGTAGGTATTCTGCTTGCAGCACTAATCTATGCTGATTGGAATATTGTAGGTATGATTACATACATTTGGAATAGCTTTACTGGAATTATCACAAGCTTTGATTGGTACATGCCAATATTAGGGTTTGTAGTAATCATCGGTGGTATTACTGCGGTAATCACATTATCTGGTGGAGTTAAAGCGTTTGCTAACTGGTCTGTATCAAAAGTTAAAAATCCAGTTGCTGCACAAATATTAACTTGGATTTTAGGTTTAATTATTTGTATTGATGACTATTTCAATGCACTTGTTATTGGTGAAGTATCTAAACCAATTACTGACCAATATAAAGTATCTCGTGCAAAATTAGCATATGTCATTGACTCAACATCTGCTCCAGTTGTTATCTTAATGCCTATTTCAACTTGGGGTGCATATATTATTGGGATGATGGGTGGTCTATTTATTGATAACGCATATACAACGCATACAGGATTCTCAGGATTTATCGCTGCGATTCCATTCCAATTCTATCCAATTACAGCAATTATCATGGTTTTCTTAATTATTAAGTTTGGAATTAGCTTTGGACCAATGAAGAAGTTTGAAGAGGCCGCTTTAACTGGCGACGATATTTCAAGAGTAGAAGCTACTAAAGCTGCTTCTGAAGTTGAGATTCAAGGCACTAAAGCTACACAATGGACTTTAATCGTTCCTATCTTAGTTTTAGTATTTATGACATTCTTCATGATGTTTATTGCTGCAGGCTTTAGCTTTGGAGCAATTATGGATCAAAGCATTACCGTTCCTTTATTTATCGGTGGTGTTTCATCATTTGCTACAGCCGTTGGTTTCGCATTAACGGATAGAGGAGTCAAACTTGAAACTTTAGTTAAAGCAAGTGGTAAAGGTATGTTTGCAATGTTTAAGTCAGCAGTAGCTATTCTTGTTCTTGCGTGGATGGTATCCACTGCAATTCAAGATTTAGGAACTGGTGATTTAATAGCTGAGGTTGTTGCGGGTTCTAATCTAGCAACTGCTATGATTCCATTAGCGTTATTTATTATCGCTGGTGCGATGGCGTTTGCTACAGGTACAAGCTGGGGTTCATTTGGTATTCTACTTCCAATCGCGATTCCAATCGCAATGGCTACAAACCCAGAATTTATGCCAGCAATCGTTGCAGCAGTATTAGGCGGAGCAGTATTTGGAGATCATTCATCACCAGTATCTGATACTACCGTATTATCTGCTACAGGTGCACAATCTACATTGCACTCACATTTCATTACACAATTACCATACGCATTAGTGACTGCAGGTATTGCAGCATTCGGTTATTTGATCTATGGTCTAACTGACATGCTACTCGTTGCATATTTAGCAGTAGGTATCGTATTATTCTTAATGGTATTCTTTAGAGAAAAGTTATTCAATAGAAAAAAGGTTGCTGAAGTTCAAGTTCAACCAGAAGAATAAGAGTTAATCAACAGATAAAAATCCCCTCTCAAATTTGAGGGGATTTTTTTGTTTTGAATAGAAAGACTGATTTTAAATTGGTATATTATTGAATAAATATTGCTATAGTGATAAAATATGAACAAGAAGTTTTATGATGGGGGATCATATGATAATGAAGAGAGTAGCTACATTTTTCATATTATTGATTGTTACTTTTTTAGTATTCAGCAAGAATTTGGAATCATTAGCAAACTCAAAGGAATCTTCATTGAGTTATATTCATGCTGGAACAAGTATTACTTCAACTATCTTAAGGAATTACATTATTCCAAATATAAATTTCTATCAGATTATAATGATAGGTATATTAATCATTATTGCGATTATTTTTCTTATTATATCAAGTGCTATATTTTGGATTATCAAACTAAAACTTTCTAGATATCTTCAAATTACCTATAAAAACAAGGATTTATCGATATTAGCTGATGTGTTTCTTATTATAGGGACGCCTATTGCAATATTTTATTTTTTATTAAATTCAGATAAAGTTTTACGAGCAGCAATATTGATATTAACGCTCCTATTTCTCAATACATTTTTATTTATTAAGAAAGAATCGAGGATTAAATATATACTTCTCACTCTTGCACTCCTTATTGTTTTTTCAGGGTTATATTTCTTGTTATTAATTTTATTTGTACGAGACTTTATTAGCCAAAATAGTTAATTCATTGTCAAAAAACTTATATAGATGTAATCAATACCATTTTGTTTGATGAAGGGAGTTATATTAATATGAAGAAACCACTTATATTTATTATTTTATTCTGTATTGTTTTCATTTCGTTTAGTATAAATTTGAACTCACAAGCTTCAATTGATGGTGAACCCGGAATAAACATATATATTGTTAAGTCTTCAAATAATAACATAGAATACGAAGACATTCATATTGAGATTATGGTTCTTAAATCAGATTTTAGTACAAGTCAAATAAGTCCAACAATAACAGATGTGTATAAAGAACTACATCCAAATTATTTAAACTATTCGCACTTAGAAGACGATACAGAAATCAGTTATCTTGCACATATAAAAGAAACCAGATTGAATAGAGGTGAAAATGAAATTTCCTTCATCAATGATTATGGAGTTCAAAACAATATCACCTATTTAAGATTAGTCATGTTTACATCGGATGGCAATATACTTGCTAGGTCAGCTTTGTATGAGCATATTAGTTATTATAGCGGTTCTGGTTCAATGGATGTATATCATGCTAATTTTGACAATCATACATTCTCACAGTCTATTCAAGATAGTTTGTCTCAAAGTATTAACAAGTTAATAATGTATGCATTATTGATGATTGCTGGTATATTTTTGGGTGTAGTATTTTTAATTTGGGCATCAAAAGTAGGATTAAGCACTCTTCTTAAGGTCAAGTATAAAAATCCGAGTACAACTAGATGGATAGATGCTTTCTACATATTCTTTGGGATAGCACTAAGCCTTCACTTCTATGGCAAAGTATTTAATCAAGCTCTTTTTAGTTCTGTTTTAGTTTCTACATTGATATTTCTCATATGGAATGCAATCAATTTTTTTGCTTTAGTTGAAAGGGAATCAAGAAAGAAATATTTGGTTTTAACTGTAATTTTGTACATCATTATCTGTTTAATCACTTTAATGTTTGTAATTTTATCATCCAGATGATCATTTAAATGTTAATACTTATTTTATAGCACTGTATTTTACAGTGTTTTTTATTTCTAGATTTAAGTTGAGATAAAAACTTTAAAAAACGCATTTAGGTATTGTGTGACAAATAGTACTGTGTTATAATTGTTTCGAAGGGGGTGATACTATGAATGCACAATTTAAACGTGGAATCATTGAACTCTGTGTTTTATCGGTCTTAGTTGAAAAGGATAATTACGGTTATGAAATCATTAATCAGCTATCCGAACACATCAATGTCAATGAAAACACAATTTACCCTATTTTAAGAAGATTAACAACTGAGAGTTATTTTCAAACATATTTAGAAGAGTCAAATGAAGGTGCTCCGCGCAAGTACTATCAGATGACAGAGAAGGGATTCATCTATTATTTAAAGTTAAGAGAAGAATGGGATGAGTTTATTGGTGGTGTTTACCACGTTATTAACCAAGGAGGAAAAAAGAATGAAGAAATTTTTAGAAGATTTAAAGAAAGAACTTCAGAAGAGAAACTTAAGTAGCGAGGATATCGAAGAAATCCTAGCAGATCATGAAGAGATGATTCAAAGTGCGCTTGCACAGGGATTATCAGAAGAAGAACTGAATTCAAGATTCGGTGACCCAGTATCGTTAGCAGATGAGCTTGCTGATACTAGTGCTGAAAGAGTTGAAGCGAAACAAGCAAAATATGATGATTATCAACTATATAAGACTTTCTTAGTGAAGTCAGTTGATTTGAGCATTGAAAGTTCATTGGTTTCAGAAAATATTACCTACCAAGCATCTGAGGATGATTCCATTAAAGTTTATTATCAAGGTAAATCAAAGATAGATGATTATGAAATCTCTTATCAAGGTAATGTGTTGAAAATTGCTGCACCAAAGAAAATAGGATTTTTATTCATGAGAAACATCAAAGATGATCTGAACTTTATTGTTGAAGTACCAAAAACTTCGATTATTAAAGAATTTACTTTAAAAGGTGTTAGCTCGAATTTAAAGGTTTTAAATTTGGATAGTAAAGACTTTGTTTTATCGACTACAAGTGGTGATGTAACACTCACGAATGTAAAATTAGGTACTGCAAAGTGGAATACCGTTTCTGGAGATATCCATGTAAGTCAGTCTCAAATTGAAACACTGACATCATCTCAAGTGAGCGGAGATCTATTTATGAATCATGTTGTGGTTTTAGGTAACATTAGATTAAGCACAGTGTCTGGAGATGTAAAAGCTGAAAATGCAACTGGCAAGATTTGTGAGTTTAGTTCAGTCAGTGGAGATTTAAAGGGAATCGAGTTTTATCCAACAAAACTCACTTTAAAGTCTGTCTCTGGGGATGTTACTATCCATAATCAATCCGAGGATAAAAAGATCGAGGATGTTAAGAGCAAATCAGTATCAGGCAAGGTAGTTATTAAAAATTAGAAAAATATAAAGCATTTTATTCGATAAAAATAAATCACTAGGAATAAAATGTGATTAGGAGTTGATCGCATGAAAGAAATGTTATTAGAAAATAAAAAAATGTTCACGATTTACGTGCTAGCATGTTTCATACCTGTAGTTACACAGTTGTTACAAATGTTTACACTAGCAATGATCGTTGAAACAGTTGAAAGACAAACACCAGAATTCTTTCGGCTAACGATTTATGTAGTTATTGGATTTCTAATCTTAAGTGCACTGTTTTTTATTGTATCTCGTATGATGCGTATCGCATTCATGCGTGACATCCTACTAAAGATTCGTGTTCGAGCATTTGATAAAATCTTAAACATGAATTATCGAAACTTCTCTAAGAAGTCAAGAGATGTATATATTTCAAATTTAATGAATGATATTAATACATTTGAGAATAATTTCTTCTTAGCTTTAATTAATGTTATTTTTAGATTTGGTTATTACATAGTAACGATGGCAATCCTATTTATAGTCAATTGGCAAATTGGAGCTATTATCTTTGCCTTATCATGGATACTCCTTGGCGTCAGTAAGCTCTATGAGAAAAAGACCATAAAGCTTCAAGAAGCGGTTTCCACTGAAAACGAAAAGTTAACGGTCGATATATCCAATACATTTAATGGTCTTGAAATCTTAAAGTTAAATAATATTGAAGATAAGTTTTTAGTAAAAAGTAATACCCAGATTAAATCCTTAGAACACGGGAAGATGAAGTTTAATCTATTTAGATTGCTTCAAGAAAATTCGAATCAAGCATTTGGAACGATGATTATGTTTGGTCTCATCATCTTATTGATGTATCGCCCAGATTCAGTAAGAGTAGGATATGGTGAGTTATTCTTAACGATTACACTCGCATCCAATTCACTATTTCCACTGATTACCATCCTACCTTTAATCAATACGATTAAATCATCAAAAGCAATCTTCGATAAAATCACAGTGCCTGATCATATCGAAATCGAGAAAAACGGAAGACCCAATCAGTTTGTCTTTAATCAAGCAATTGAAGTCAAAGGCTTAAAATTCGCTTATGATCAAAAAACGGTATTTCAGTCGCTAGACTTCACTATTGAAAAGGGGAAAAAATACTTAATCAAAGGTCCCAGTGGTTCTGGGAAATCAACACTTATCAAACTTTTATCGATGGCCTATGATGAATATGAAGGTGACATAAAAGTTGATGGCATCGATTTAAAAGACATTAAGTTAAGTAGCTTTAATGATAGAGTATCTTATATTTATCAAGATGTATTCCTCTTTGAAGCGACATTTATGGAAAACATTGCCTTATTTAAAGATATCGATCGAAGTATAGTACTAGAAGCAGCCCACATGGCTGGACTTAAAGAACTCATCGATCAACAGCCTAACGGTCTAGATGAAATGATTAGTGAAAACGGAAAGAATCTATCCGGTGGTGAACGTCAAAGACTATCGATTGCTAGAGCACTTTGCAAAAAGTCAGAAATCCTCTTTGTCGATGAAGCGACATCCGCTTTAAATGACGAATTAGGTAAAGCAATCGAGCAATCCATCCTAAATTTAGATCAAACGGTGATTGCGATTAGTCATAAGTATTTTGAAGGAGTTACCAATCATTATGATTATGTCTTAGAAATTAAGGATGGCTACTTAAACCAATATCCTGCAAATGAATATTTTGAGGGGGAGGCTTAAGATGAAAAAAAGACTTAAATACTTTAGAAAATTTTATCTAGTCATCTTTGGAAATTTAGTGGGTGCATTTGTTGCGTA
>JAUSOA010000132.1 GCA_030656435.1 Acholeplasmataceae bacterium
TTCTGCACCAGGTGCAGACCTTAGATATGAAGAAGAAAAGGTTGAATCCTCATGGAACTTTATCAATAAGCTTTGGAATATTACAAGATTCATCACGATGAATATTGATGATTTAAATGTGACAATCAACGAAGAAACATTAAGAATGCCAGAAAAATGGATATTAACTCGCTTGAACCAAGTGATTAAAGAAGCAGACTATAATTATGATAAGTTTGAATTTGGTGAAGCATCTCGTAGTCTCTATACATTCATTTGGGATGAGTTTGCTGCATGGTATGTAGAGTTTGCCAAAATAAGCTTGCAAAACAAAGAGTGGAGAACTAACACTCAGGCTACCCTATTATATGTCCTAAGAGCCGTTTTAAAGATGATGCACCCATTCATACCTTTTGTTACTGAAAAGCTTTTCCTAGAGATATCTAATGAGGAATCCATCATGATTTCATCATGGCCTAAGACTGAATTAGAATGCACACCTGCAGTTCTATATTTTAATGAAGTCATCGATACCATTACGCAGGTTAGAAATTTAAGAAGCGAGAATAATGTTGCACCATCGAAAGCACTTGATATTCACCTCGTCATCGAGGATTCTACTTTTTATGATAAATTGATTCGACAAGAGGTTTACTTTAAGAAATTCTTGAATGCTGATCATTTAACAATTGAAAAGAGCTTTACTGGAACAGAAGAAACGATATTGTTAGTTGGTAGAAAAGTATTAACCTACGTCAATAAATCTGGTATTATCGACCCCAAAAAGGAAATGGAAGGCTTACTTAAAAATAAGAGTTCCCTAGAAAATGAAATTGAACGCAGCAAAGCATTACTCAGTAACCAATCATTTATTGCTAAGGCTCCTGAGGCAAAGCTTGTTGCTGAAAAGGAAAAGTATCAAGACTATTTGAAACAATATGAGAAAGTGCTTGAAAAACTAAAGGACTATGCTAAATAATTTAAATGATGCAATCCAATGGATTGAAACAAGAATCAAATTTAGACCAAAAACCGATTTAGAGCGCATGAAAAAAGCAATGCTCATGCTGGATATTGATTTATCAAATATCAAAAAAATTCATGTTGCTGGAACCAATGGCAAGGGTTCAGTATGTAGCTATATTACACATATTTTAATGGAAGCAGGATATAAGGTGGGTACATATACCTCACCTTATTTACTGCGCTTTAATGAACGTATCCGTATACAGATGAATGAGATTACTGATGATGAGCTTTTTGAACTCATCCTCTTTATCTATGATTTAAATATAAAATTTGAGGAAAAGCATGGGGAAACGCTAGCTTTCTTTGAATTACTCACGTTAATGAGCTTTATCTATTACTCAAAAAATCAAGTGGATGTCATGGTGATGGAGGTTGGACTTGGTGGCTTATTAGACGCCACAAATGTCTTAAACTATGATTTATCATTGATTACATCCATCGGCTTTGATCATATGAAGCAGCTTGGAAATACCTTAGAATCGATTGCTTTTAATAAGCTTGGTATCCTTAAAGAAGGAAATCATTTAATAACGACAGTCGATCCATCACTTCACCCCTATTTTAAGGAATATGTTAAGCACGCTCATGCAACTGCAGACTATTATAGTAGTCAAGATTTGAAGAGAATTCAGGACCTACCTATTATTTTCGAAGCCTTTAATCAAACCTATGAGTTATCCTTGATTGGTGAGTATCAATTACTCAATGCATTACTTTCAATTGCTGGAATTCATTACTTATTTCCTCATATTCAAGAAGATGTCATTAAAAGAGGATTAAAGAAAACGACATGGCTTGGTAGGTTAGAGGAAATCGCGAAAAATGTTTATTTAGATGGAGCTCATAACACCCACGCAATCGATTCACTCAAAGAAACTGCACTTCACGCCTTTAAGGATAAAGATATTTGGGTTTTATTTTCTGCACTAGGCGATAAGGATATCACCGGTATGATTGAACGAGCACTCAGCTTTTCAAATAGACTGATCATCACTTCATTTCCTGATTCAAGATTTCATGATTTGAAGGAGTTTGCACAACCTCCGATTGAATACATAGAAGATGCACTTTTAGCTCTTTCTCATTTAAGAAAAGAAATGGGTTCAAATACAGTGCTCTTGATCTTTGGTTCACTTCATTTCGCAGGTTATATCAAACAAAATTTCAAGTTTTAAATGGGGGGATTTATCAAATGAAAATGAGTTTAGTTCACTACATCAAATGGTCGATATTTTCTTTTTCGATCATTTTTATGAATTTAGTTATCCTACTCAATCTTTATCAAGAATATATGACGGTTTTCTATGCTTTAGCTCTGTTTTTTATTCTTTTCATTGTCTTATCTGAGTCCTTACTCAATAAAAAGCTTGATATGAACAGCGATTTTTATCAAATAGGTTTATTTTTTTGTTCAGTCCTGCAAATCACCGTTGGATTTTTAGGTGATATTATGCTAGCATTTTTACCAAGTCTACTTGTTTTAGCTTTGATTGTTGTTAAGTTTGTAAAGATGAGATCAATCTATTTTGAGTTTGAGAATCAAAATCAAAAATCATTTGTGTTAACTCTATATTTTATATCCTTTACTCTTTTGGCGTTAACACTAGCTGTTAAGTCTCAATATATATACCTTTTGATTGGATTTATCCCACTTTATTTCATGTCAGCATATTTAATGGTTTCCAATTTTAAGGAGTTTGAAAAAAGACAGTATTTCATTTACTTATCTATTCTTTCATTGATTCTAATCTTTTTAAGTACAACCGTCTTAAATAGAGATAGTCTTCGCTATGATATCTTGTTTAATCTAGAATATGTAATTGTTTCATCCATAGCGATTCTACATCTGATTCCTATCCTCAAAATCGCAAAACGTGAAATAGAAACACTATCAAAAAAAAGAAAAAAAGTGAAGATAAAATAATGAGTTTGCTGACTAAAAACACCATTTTTAGATATGGTGTTTTTTTATTTTTTTAACTTCGAAATATAGACTGTAAAAGCTCCACCTTTTTTTCAATAAAAATTTGAGTGAAAACTGATGAAAACGGAGTGAAAATTCATAAAAATAATTATCAAAATATTGGCTTAATAAAGCCATTTTTTCAATTTTCAAAAATTTGTTAAAAAAATGATTTGTTTTTCTATTGATTTTCTGAAAAAAAAGTATATAATTTCTTATTGTAAATTAATGAAAATATGGAGGTCTCTATAAGTGGAGAAAAAAGTAATTATTGAGTTATCTCATGTCAACAAAAGCTTTGATGATGATGTCGTTGTCAATGATCTGAATTTAAAGATTTATGAAAATGAATTTATTACATTACTAGGACCATCGGGCTGTGGTAAAACAACTACTCTCAGAATGATTGGCGGCTTTGAAACACCAAACTCAGGTGATATTATCATCAATGGAAAAATCTTTAATGATCTACCTCCATATGCGAGACCTATCAACACTGTGTTTCAAAAGTATGCACTTTTTCCACATTTAAATGTGTTTGAAAATGTCGCATTCGGATTAAAAAATAGAGATGATGACTATCTTATCAAGTTCTATCAAATCAGTGAAACTGCTGATAAGAAAGTCTTAAAGGCGAACATCGCTAAAAAGATTGATGAGTCTGTTAGAGAAGCCTTGAAGCTTGTTAAGCTAACTGGCTATGAAAAGAGAAAGATTACTCAAATTTCTGGTGGTCAAGCTCAACGTGTCGCACTTGCTCGTGCGCTTGTTAACCGTCCACAAATTCTACTACTTGATGAACCACTTGCTGCACTTGACCTAAAGCTTCGTCAAAACATGCAATATGAATTAAAGGATATGCAAAGAAAGCTTGGAATAACCTTTATCTTTGTCACACATGACCAAGAAGAAGCGATGACGATGAGTGATCGTATCGTAGTTATGAAGGAAGGTGTTGTCGAACAAATGGGCACACCAAAAGAAATTTATAACATGCCAGTCAATAGATATGTAGCAAACTTCATTGGTGAAACCAATATCATTTCTGGTACATACCTAAGAAAAGATCTTGTTAATTTCATGGGTGTAGATTTTGATTGCACAGGATACACTTTTGGAAATAATGAAACAGTTGACGTTGTCATCCGTCCTGAGGACTGGGATGTCGTTGATTTAAATCTTGCAAAATTGACAGGTACCGTAACATCAAGCATCTTTAAAGGTGTTCATAATGAACTCACTGTAGAAGTTAAGGGTGTTGAGTTAAATGTCAATACCTATGAATCCTATGCAGTCGGAGAGCCTATTGGTCTTAAAGTCGACCCATATGAAATTCATTTGATGAAGGTATCAGGTAATGAATAAAGAGTTTAAGATCTTAGCGAAACCCTATTTGGGTTGGCTAGCGATTCTAGCCATATTGCCTGTATTTGTGATGATTGTTTTATCCTTTATGTTTTCTGAAGGATTATCTTTTGAAGAATCCTATTTCACCTTTGATCAATTTGGTGTCTTATTTGAATCTTCAACCTTGATTGCATTTGGTAATTCTTTATTATATGCAACATTAACTACGGTAATATCCTTAGTTTTAGGTTATTTTGTTGCCTACCAGGTTTCAAAATCTAAATTTAAGAATAAATTCTTGATTCTGACTATTTTTATATTGCCGATGTGGTCTAATCTACTGCTTAGAACAGAAGCATTATCCAATTTGATGAGAGAAAATAACCTTTTTACCAATCTTTTATCACCATTAGGAATCAATTTATCATTTGAT
>JAUSOA010000134.1 GCA_030656435.1 Acholeplasmataceae bacterium
TATTCAGGGCATCTAGCTGCATCAAAAACAACAAAACAAAATAGACAATTAAGAGGCGAAACAACGGTTCACGCGTCAGATAAGAAGCGTATCAAGTCTTTGATTTCGAACTTATTATAAACGGAGGAACTAAAAAATGCCAAGAGTAAAAGGCGGTACAGTTGCGAGAGCACGCCGCAAAAAAATATTAAAGTTAGCTAAAGGCTACTTCGGTTCTAAGAGAACATTATATCGTACAGCTCATGAACAAGTCATGCGTTCATTAAGCTATGCTTACAGAGATAGAAAGCAAAAGAAGAGACAGTTCAGAAAGCTTTGGATTCAACGTATCAATGCTGCTGCAAAGCAAAATGGTATGAAGTATTCAACATTCATTCACGGTCTATCTTTAGCAAACGTTCAAGTAAACCGTAAGATGTTAGCAGATCTAGCAGTATTCCAACCAGCAGATTTCACACTTTATGCAGATCTTTCTAAAAAAGCACTTAAGGGAGACCTTCCTAAGGTTGAAGTTAAGGCTGTTAAGGTTGAAGCTAAGCCTGTAAAGGTTGAAGCTCCTAAGAAGGAAACTGTCAAAGTTGAACCTAAAAAGGTTTCTGAAGTTGTTGAAGCAGTAGACTATTCTAAGCTACTTGTTAAGGACCTAAAGGCTTTAGCAAATGAAAAGGGTATTGAAGGCGCAGACAAAATGCTAAAGGCTGATTTAGTCCTAGCACTATCAAACTTAAAGTAAAAGTCAAAAAGGGTGGAATATTCCGCTCTTTTTTTGTATAATAAATCTATTGGGGGTTTACCAATGAAAAGACGTATTGCGATAGCAGGATCACTCACAATTTTGATATTCCTAACCATGCCAATTGCTTTGATTCTACTCAATCTTAGAGGTCAAGGCATTTTTATGATTTCTGCAATCATCACTCTTGTTTATGTAGGCATCTATGTCTTTAGTGGAGTTCCAAAGTTGATTGTCGCCTTTATTTATGGATTTGTAACATTCATCTTTTTGTATCTTCTAGAAGAACCCTACCACCTACCCTTTATCATTATTGGTACCCTACTCTTTGTACTCAATCCATTATCTACCTTTGAAAATTTTCTAACATCAAAGATGAGTGATGAGGATGTCTTGCCGATTCGCTTTTCCATTCGAGGATCCTATTGGCCCTTTTTCAGTTATCAAAAGGAAATGAAGAATTTTTATCACCTACCACAGGCTAGAAAGCTATATACAAAGAAATGGTATTTGCATTCTAGACAAATCGTGATGCTTGGACTAGTCACCTTCGGAATATTTTTATTCATTTTAGGAATCAATAACATCGCAAACTCATTAAATGACTTTAGCTGGTTCAATTTCTTCGTCTTCTATAACGTCATTATTGTCTTTATCCTCGCATTCTTCCTCTTTAAAAAGGGATTTACCTCAACATTTAGAACTTTTGTGATCTCATTATTTTTACCAATTATCTATTTGATTTTTATCTCAAATTTCCCAAATCCTTTAAAATTCAGCTTGGCTGGATCGATGTTTATTATCGGTATTGTCGTTAGTGCCGTTGAATTAACAAAGTATTATCAACGTGTTGCCTATGATTCCTATCATTATTATGATGTTGATTTACAGTTAGAGGTGTTCGCGAATGCTTTATTTGAACCCTTAGTCTATAATGAGTCTTATACTTATTGTGCGCATTACCAAATACGAGTGAAACCAGAAACATTTCAAAAACAATTCCATGAAATCTTAGTTTACGCCAATATATTCAAGTTCTTAATTACCGCATATGCTTATGGTCATGAGGTTGTTCATCTCTATGCTGATTTCCATTATAAGAAGACAAAACGTGCAGATCAGTTTAAAACCTATCTTGAATCGAAGTTTAAGATGCAAGTTCCTGCGACATTTGATCATGACCCGAATAAAGAGCTTTATGAGAAAAATTTCTTTCATAGACCAAACTACATTATCGCTAGAGCTCAAAGCCTTGCAGGACTATTAAAAGAGTTGGAAATTAAGACAAAAATTATTATTTCAATGATTGTATATTTTGAACTCGAAGAAGAACTTGAGGCCTTTGGTGAGGATTTCGATTATACTGCACTTGAGGATCTTTCAGAAGATGATTATTTAACTGTTCGAGTTGATATTCCATCAGTCAATGTGGATTATATGATTGAGTCTAAGATTAGAGAAGTGCT
>JAUSOA010000135.1 GCA_030656435.1 Acholeplasmataceae bacterium
AACGATTGGATCATTCTTAGGATTTAAAAGCTCAACAATGATATGAACATTAGGATTTGTTAAATGTCCCTCTAAATATATCAAGTTGTTTATTACATTTGCATCCAGTGAATCTTCATCAGCAATTTCATCTGAAAGTAAGAGTATTGTAGTATTTTTTTTACTTGAATTTACAAAATTTACAAAGCTTTCAAGTTCTTTTTCATCCTGCCAAGTTGCAGTAAATTTAGAGCCATGGATATTCTCATACTGATTAAAAGAATCCAAAATGAAACTGAGTTTATTATTTTTACCAAAGATAAAAACTTCAAGTTGATGCGACTCAGAGAATGCTTTTTTCTTTAAGGGTATAGGTTTAAACTGATGAACAGATTTCTTTTCCTTAATTGCGTTATTAAGGGATAAAAC
The DNA here is from genome assembly GCA_030656435.1 of Acholeplasmataceae bacterium. Lineage (GTDB taxonomy): Bacteria > Bacillota_I > Bacilli_A > Acholeplasmatales > Acholeplasmataceae > Peloplasma. The sequence continues at coordinate 409 of JAUSOA010000135.1, forward strand.
AAATGTATTCTTATCATGCTTAGCCAGAGGAACCACATGAGAATACTCCTTTAGAGCTTTTTCAAAATCAACATCTTCAAGCATATATACCTCAGAGCCCTGGAAAGAAAATAGCGATAAATAAACATCTTCAATTCTGTTTTCAATAAGGGTTTGTGCGATGATTTGACCGAGTCTCTTATCAAAGCAAATTGGCATAATCACGTGTTCACTTAACTGCTTAACAACCTTCGCTAGCGTAGTAATTTTTTCTTTGGTCTCAATGTGTTTGATTTCAACAACAATAGGTGGTTGATACTTAAATTCAATCGGACCAAGTGAAAGAATTGCTTTAATCACAAATAAATCGCTTTTTGACATATTATTAGTTGCATGCTGATGTTGATCAGGATTCATAATTAGAATCGCTTTGGCGTTGACTATGGAAATGTCGTCTAAATCAGACTTAAGTAATGGATCTCCTTTTTTGACTAAAACGTTCATTTTTCCAATATCACGTATACCCTTGATTTTATCAATTGCATTAACGATTTGTTTTTCTGCATAGTTTTTATCAATATCAGCGAGAATAATCACCGTGACTTCCTTTGACTCAACAAAAAGTAGGTCTGAAACAAGTTCTGGAACCTTCGAATTCCAGTTTAGAATAACAATTTGTTGATCTAAATGAATTTTTCCAGATCCCGAATTTTTCTTTTGAATGTAATCTTTAATCGCATTGGTTGTTAAGGCAATAATGGTTCCAGAAAATAGTACCAATCCAGTCATTAAGACAACAACTGAAAGAGCTAAGGTCTTTGGATTTTCAATAGCTAGAATTGCATTTGGTGTTAACATCCATTTGACACTTCCATTGGCGAATGCATCAATAAATGTTGTATAGGAATCATCGATTGATAATGCAATCAATGCCGAGACCGACAAAATCACTAAATTGATAAAAATCATCAATAAAATGATGTAAATTAAAGGTCTTTTGTATGTTTTAATGCTGATTATGCTCTTCGCTCTTGCGATACGATCTTTGATTTTGCTCAATTTAATCACCTCAATTACTATCATTATATCGAATATTATTCAATATTTATCTTACATTAAATGGGAATTTTAATTTTTTCTTCGCATCCATCAAAAGATACGTCAAATAGCTCATTGTAGACAGTGTAAAAATAGAGCTAAATATAACAAATCCTGGAAATTCAAATAGGTCATCGTCTATGATTATCTCATCACCTAATTCAAATCTTGCTTCCATTTCAAATGATTGGTGAGGTGTGATAACAACCCTTTTATTTGCCGACATCAAATAGCTATTGGAATCATACCAACCGATAAACCGATGCCCATTTTTTGGTATTGCTTCCATGGTCATTGTTAACTGATCATAGAATTCACCTTCATATAAATTGGTATCCTCTAAAATAAGTGAATTGACTTTAAGATTTCCCATGTTTGAATTCAATTGAACCTTAAAAGGAAAGGTAGCAGCATTCTCTAACTCTAAATACTTTAACATTTGATTGATTAATAGATTGGGTCTTTTTGATGCAAAATTAACCATTCGATCTGAATAATTAACCCATGTAGAATAAGAGGATGGATAACCCCAACGATTGATGTGCTCTTGTATTTCAGGCTTATATTGCTCAATCATCTCATTTACAATGCTTGTAGCCCGCTCTTCTTCAAATATTGTTTTCATTAAGTCTTTT
>JAUSOA010000076.1 GCA_030656435.1 Acholeplasmataceae bacterium
CAAGAAACATCTATAGTATATGCTTATATTCAAAAAATGAAACCCTTTCTAGTTCATAGTGTTGTCATAGTAACTTTTAGATTGAATACCTCAAAGGAAAGTTACTTTGTCAATTAAAGATCAATAAGAACATAAGGAGTGCATCACATGAAAAAAGAAGGTATAATAGATTTGAGCGAAATTAAATTTGACGAAAACGGACTTATTCCAGTAGTCGTTCAAAGCATAGAATCAAATGAAGTTTTAATGCTTGCATATATGAATAAAGAAGCACTAGATTTAACCATCGCTGAAGGGCTAGCGACCTACTATAGCAGGTCTAGAAAGTCGCTTTGGAAAAAGGGAGAAACCTCAGGTCATTATCAATATGTAAAAAGCTTATCCTATGACTGTGATGGTGACTCTATACTACTTAAAGTTATTCAGGTCGGTGTTGCTTGCCATACCAACAAAATGAGCTGTTTCTTTAATGAGATTATAACTTCAGAAGACATCGAAAAGAAAAGTTATTTATTAAATGAACTCTATGCAACCATCGAAGAAAGAAAGAAAAATCCTATAGAAGGATCTTATACAAACTACCTTTTTACAAAGGGATTAGATAAGATTTTGAAAAAGGTCGGTGAGGAAACCGCAGAGGTTATCATCGCAGCTAAAAATAAATCATCCTCTGAAATGATTTATGAAATCAGTGATTTGGTCTACCATACTCTTGTACTGATGGTAAACGAAGGTATTGAACTGAAATCGATTGAAGAGGAATTAAGAAGGAGACAAAATAAGAAATGAATAAAAAAATCATAGACCACCACATGCACACCAATTTCTCACCAGATGCAGACCCTAAAGCAACCATGGAGCTCTATATCCAAGCAGCTAGAGAAAAAGGAATCGAAGGCATTATGTTTACTGACCATGTTGATTTCGATTACCCAACACCAATTTTTGACGATATGATTGATTATGATCTCTATCAAAAAGAAATAGAACGCGTGAGAGCTAAAGAAAATTTCAAGGTCTTCATGGGTGTTGAAATGGGTTATCAGCCACACTTAAATCAAATGATGTCTGATTTTTTAAAGTCATATCCTTTTGACTTTGTAATATGTTCAATACATGTGGGTGATCGACTTGATTTTTACAATGGAGATTTCTTTAAGGGGAAAACCCAAAAAGAAGCCTATATGAGATATTATGAAATCGTATTGAATGCAGTTAGGTCCTATGATGATTATGATGTCTTTGGCCATCTAGATTATATTATTAGATATGGTGGATTCGAAAATAGAAGCTACTTACTCAAGGATTATGCAGATATTTTAGATCAAATATTAACAACCATTATTAAAAAAGGAAAAGGAATCGAAATCAATACGTCTGGAATTAGATATGGTTTAGGTGTGCTTCACCCAGGAATTGATCTATTAAAAAGATACAAAGAACTTGGTGGGAAGATTGTGACCTTTGGATCCGATGCACATAAGGTTTATGATTATTATGACGGATTCGAAGAAGCTAAAAAAATGCTTATCGAGGCTGGGTTTGAATATATTACAGTTTTTCAAAAAAGAATACCAGAATTCGTAAAAATATAAGTGATAATGAAGCTAGGATTTAAATCCTAGTTTTTCTTTTCACTTAAATATAGTACAATGGTTTTAGAAGAAACGAATAAGAGGAAATATAAATGAAAATAAAAGATATCATATGGGGAATGATTTTAGTTCTAATTACACTTTTTGTAGCAATCCCAACAACAAGAAACTATTTTGATTATGCAACAACAAACTTTCCGTATCTTATGGGATTTATCAAAACTGCTATTTTAGCAACAATGGGTGAACTTCTTATTCATAGAATTAAAAAAGGGACTTATTTTCCCGAATCCGGACTCATTTATAAATTCATCGTTTGGGGATTCTTAGGGATGATATTTGTTTTAATCTTTAAACTCTTCGCATCTGGTGTGGTTGCTGCTCAGGATAACAATTTACTACCTTCCATTTCAAGTCCATTATTTTTATCTAGTTTACTGACAGCTTTTATGATTAGTTTCCTTATGAATGTATTCTTTGCACCTTCGTTTATGATACTCCATAGAATCACAGATGGTTATATCGAACTAGGCAACGGCAAATTTAGAAGTATACGAAAGGTTAAGCTCAATCAGATTATCGATAGGATTGATTGGAACTATTTCTTTGGATTTGTAGTTCTTAGGACAATCCCATTCTTTTGGATCCCAGCCCATACGATTACCTTCCTACTACCTGAAAATTATCGGGTATTGATGGCAGCGTATTTATCAATTGCTTTAGGAATGATACTAACACTTTCGAAAACTACAAAAAGAGATAAAGCATAAAAAAATGGGGAGATTCCAATGAAATCTCCCTTTTTGTTTACTCTCTAAATCCCTTTTTTACCATTAAATCTCTAACAATACCAACGAAGTTTTCTTCAGCACCCCAAGAGAATCTAAAGACTAATCCTTGTCCACCACCTGCTGCGATTGCATCTACCATAATAATTCCATCATTTTCTGTAACCATTACGGTAAGGCTTGCTCTACTACCATTCCGATAATACCACTTTTCAAAGACGAGAAGATGTGTTCTACCACCACTAGATTCTCTAACTATGGAGTGAATAAGCGCATTTGTTAATCCAGCCTCTTCAATTCCATTTTTTAGATAATTAACGATTGCAGAGATGTTACCCTGTCCTTTAAATGAAGCGATTGCCATAATACCCCTCCCAATCAACTATATTTTGATTAAATTATAGCACACAACTTGTCCAGTTAGAAATGCAATCGAAAAGTACGTAAAAACAATTTCATTTCTTCCTTTACACAAGTAATTTTTTCCGATTCTTTTCATTAAAGAGACAAATATGTAACAAAGTGTGTTTTCGTTGACGACACATGCATCATTTGATATAATTAATCATACCGACCGACCGTTCGGTCGGCTTATTCATTCTACAAGGAGGATTCTAAATGAGTTCATATAGCGTCAAAAAACCGATTACCGTGTTAATGGGAATCTTAATCATTATTGTACTAGGGGTATTTTCGGTAACGAGACTTCCTTTAACCTTATTTCCAGATATTAATCTACCATTTGTTGTAACCATAACTACCTATGAAGGAAGAACACCTGAGGAGGTTGAGGCTGAGGTTGCACTTAAGATAGAAGCAACTGTTGCAACAATTGGTAATTTCAAAGAAGTTTCCTCTATGTCTAATGAACACTTTGGAATTTCAATTATTACCTTTGCAGATGGTGCAAATATGGATAGTGTTGTCATCGAACTCCGCGAGCTATTGAATAACATCAACTTTGCTGATGGGGTTGGAAACACTAGAATTCTTCGTATCAGTCCTGATATGCTACCAGTAATGACTGTGACACTATTTAGAGACTACGATGCAGGGTTAACTGATGAAGAAGCACTCATTCGTAATACAGAATGGATCAATCGTGATATTCTTTTAGATCTAACGAGTATTCCAGGAGTAGCGGATGTCAATGTTTCCGGAGCAGCAGATATTGTTTTACAAGTGAAACTAGATCAAGCAATTATTGATTCCTATGGCATTACACATGCTGATGTACTTCAAATCATTGAAGCACAAAATGTGGGTGGACTGATTGGTGTTGCCTTAGATTCTGGTGAAATTCGCATGCTTTATCTAGGAAACAAGCCAAGCAATCTAGCAGATATTGCTACGCTTCCCATTCTTTTTTCTGGTGGACAAGTCATTACTTTATCTGATTTAATCATCGAAAATGGAATTTCCTATATCAACGCGAATACTGAAGTCTATTCAAAAATTAATGGGACTCAGGGTATTCAGGTGTCATTTACAAAACAATCTGACTACGGTATTACTGAAGTCACTCAAAGTATCACCAACAGACTCAATGAAATCATGGCAAGAGAAGGTGAAACCGCTCATTATTCAATTCTTTTAGACCAAGGAGAATACATTAATGTTGCTGTAGGCTCGGTTCTTCAAAATATCATTGTCGGTGGTATTTTAGCAATTATCATTTTATTCGTTTTCTTGAGAAATATTAAACCTACAATTATCGTCGGGTTAGCAATACCAATTTCTG
>JAUSOA010000168.1 GCA_030656435.1 Acholeplasmataceae bacterium
ATCTCTGTCTTTTATTAATATTTCATCCGTTCAAATTCAAATCCCCGTTATTTCATAACGCTCTCACGCTTGAGAGCGTTTTCTTTTTTCTTGACATTAGCACTCATTAGTGATAAATTGAAGGTGAACCTAGGAAGCAGCCGTGGAACCCAAATCATATTTATTGGTATTAAAACGATATGGGCGTGAAAGCCAATTGAATTGGAATCCCGAAATATCGACAAGGTAATGCCGCCGTAGAACAAATTCGTTCTCACAGCTTTCTAGGCTTTTATTTTGCCAAAAAATATGCTATAATTTGTCTATTGTTAGGTTAGGGGATAAATCCATGAAAAAAGAACTCGAATTACTAAAAAAATTATCATTATTACCAGGTGTACCTGGAAATGAAAGAATGGTGAGTAAATTTATCTCATCTGAAATTAAGAATCATGTTGATCATATCGAATATGATAATCTAGGATCCGTCATTGGTACGAAGGGCAGTCAAGGACCACGTGTCATGATTGCTGGACATATGGATGAAATCGGTCTATTGGTCACTCAAATTACAAAAGAGGGCTTTGTTAAATTCCAAACACTTGGTGGTTGGTTTTCACAGGTTATGCTTGCTCAGGTTTGGGATATTCACACTAAAAAAGGTGTAGTCACTGCTGTTACAGGCGTCAAGCCACCTCATATTATTCCTGCTGATAAAAGAACGGTTGCTCTAGGTATTGATACCATGTATTTAGATTTAGGGGTAGATTCTAAGGAAGAAGCTGAAAAACTTGGTGTTGAACCAGGTAATATGGTCGTTCCTCACGCTGAATTTATGGTTTTAGGCAATGAAAAATACCTGTTAAGCAAGGCTTGGGATAATAGAATCGGTAGTGCTGTCGTGATTGAAGTCTTAAAAAGATTAGATCAAAGTCCAAATCAACTTTTTGGAGCATTTACTGTTCAAGAAGAGGTTGGTCTTCGTGGGGCTAAAACAAGTTCTTATATTGTAGCTCCTGAAATTGCAATTGCAGTAGATACTGGGCTTGCAAATGACGTACCTGGTGGAGAAGCTTCAGAGCAATCCTTAGGTAAGGGTCCACAAATTCTTTTATATGATGGTGGACTTGTCCCACATCAAGGCTTAAGAAAATTTGTAATTGATGTCGCAAAGGAAGAAAAAATACCGTATCAAGAAGCATTTATTGTTGGAGGTAGAACAGACGCTGGTCATATGCATCTTGCACATAAGGGTGCAGCATCACTATCGATTGGTATACCAACAAGATATATGCATTCCCATACATCCATCATCCATTATGATGATTATGAACATACGATTCAGCTGATGCTTGCAGTGATTAAAAAGCTAGATCAGAAAACAGTCAATCAGTTAATTCAAGAATAACACTCTTCGGAGTGTTTTTTTCTTGCAATTGAATTCAAACTTATGTATAATACAGTTGAGTGTTCGCTCAACTATAGGAGGTAGTTATGAAACCATGTGACGTTAACTGTAACTGTACCATTTTTCATCAGGATATTTTAGATGAAGTACAGTCTAGTTTTTATAAGGATCAAGAATTTAGTGACTTAGTCAGTTTATTTAAAATATTTGCTGATATGACAAGAATTAAAATACTCGAAGCGATTAAAGAACATGAGCTTTGTGTGTGTGATCTTGCTTATTTACTCGGAGTTTCGAAAAGCGCGATTTCACATCAAATGAAATACTTGAAGTCATATCACCTTGTCAGTAGTTCAAAACAGGGTAAAATGGTTTATTATAGACTAAGTAATCAAAACGCTAGAGAAATAATTACGCATGCATATGCGATGATGAAAGGAATTGGCTCATGAAAAGAGAAACAATTAAAGTATCAAATATTACTTGTGCACAATGTGCTAAATCGATAGAATCCTATTTTGGTGCAATGGATGATGTTGATGCTAAGGTCTTAGTGACATCAAAGAAGGTTATTTTTAATTATAATGAAGAAAAGTTTGATACAGATAAGCTTGGAAATCATTTAAGAATAATCGGATATTACCCAATATTTAACAATGAAGAACAACTGAAGGCAAAGAAAAGAGATACAATCGACTTAGTATTAGCCTTTATTCTTACATTCCCATTATTATGGACGATGTTTGTCCATTTAGGGATTCCTATTTACGTTCCTGAAATATTAATGAACGGATACGTTCAATGGGCAATCGCAACTCCAATCCTTTTTTATGTCGGTAGAAGATTTTTTCATGCAACCTACCATCAAATTAAGGGTAAAAACCTTGGAATGGATGCTCTTGTTGTTTTAGGAACAAGTGCTGCCTATATATTTTCAGTGTTTACTACACTCACCTATGATACACATGGTGGTCATGCAATGCCTGATTTATATTTTGAAACCACTGCAGTCATTATTTTCATGGTACTTCTTGGAAATTTCTTTGAAAATAGAGTCAAGGAAAAAACAAGCAATGCCTTGCAGTCCTTGATTTCATTAGGTGCTAAGGAAGCACGTATCAGAAAAAATGGAAAGGATGTTATGGTTTCGGTAGACGATGTCAAGCCTGGAGATATCATGATTGTTTTAGCCAATGAAAAAATTGCGCTTGATGGAATCATATTAAATGGGAAAAGCTATATCGATGAAGCAATGATTACTGGAGAACCGATGCCAGCCTTTAAAGAGGTGGGAGATAAGGTCATCGGGTCAACGATGAACACAGTCGATACTCTAGAGATTAAAGTTACTGCAGTCGGTTCTGACACCGTTTTAGCATCAATCATCCAAACCGTCGAGGATACTGCTTTAATTAAGCCAAAGGCTCAAAGAATCGCTGATAAGATCGCTGCACTCTTCGTTCCGGTTGTAGTGGTAATTAGTATTGTTGTTTTCTTTGTTTGGTTACTGATCGTTGATGGTGGTCACGTAGCATCCCATGCATTCGCACCAGCAATTGCTGTTTTAGTCATTAGTTGTCCTTGTGCACTAGGACTCGCTACTCCAACCTCAATCTCTGTCGGTAGTGGAATTGCCTTTAAGGAAGGTATTTTATATAAGGGTGGCGAATTCTTTGAAATCGCGAATAAGATTAACGCAATCGCTTTTGATAAGACAGGAACCTTAACAAAGGGTCATCCAGAGCTATCTGATTTAGTTGGTGATGAGGATACCTTATCCTATTCAGCAAGTTTAGAAAAACATTCTAATCATCCAATCGCAAAAGCAATCACTGATGCCTATGATGATGAATACTTTGAAGTCTCTGAATTTCAAGTCCTGCTTGGTAAGGGAATTAAAGGTGTTATTAATCAAAAGGAAGTTTATGTAGGTTCACCAAATTTAATGAAGGAACTCAAATTTGATATGTCAGCATTTGACTATGAATCCTATCTAAAGCAGGGTAAAACCGTATTCTTCACTTCAATTGATTCAAAAATAGTCAATATGCTTGCCGTCACAGATCCTATCAAAGAATCTGCAAGGGGAGTCATTCAAGAATTAAAAAGAAGAAATATTACCCCTTATATGATTACAGGTGATCAGGAAATCACAGCGAGATATATAGGCTCTATTCTTGGAATCGATCATATCTTTTATGAGGTACTACCACATGAAAAGGCTGAAAAGATTTTAGAGATTCAAAATGAAGGCAAAATTGTAGCATTCGTAGGCGATGGCATCAATGATGCCCCTGCACTAAAAATGGCGGATGTTGGATTTGCAGTAGGAAGTGGCTCAGATATCGCAATTGATACCTCTGATGTGACCTTGATGAACCTAGATTTAGGTTTGGTAATTAAGGCAATTGATTTATCACTTGCAACTTTAAAGAATATTTATCTTAACTTTTTCTGGGCATTCTCGTATAATATAGTTATGATACCACTTGCGGCAATGGGTTTTTTAAATCCATCACTTGCAGGTATTGGGATGGGATTTTCTTCCATCATGGTCGTTTTAAATGCATTAAGTCTTAACCTATTTAAATTTAAAAAATTCGGAAGCGAGGAAATAAAAATATGAAAGTTACAGTACCCGATATGACATGCAACCATTGCGTGATGAAGATTCAAAAGGCTTTATTAGTTACAGGAGTTAAAGCAACAATAGACCTTGGAAAACATGAAGTAGATTTCAAAAAGGATGAAGACTTTGATAAGGTCAAGAAAGCAATTACCGAAGCAGGATATACTGTCAAGGCATGAGAATTATTGGTGGAAAACATCGCGCTAGAAAATTGATGCGTGTCGGTAAAGCTACAACTAGAGAATCAGCGGATATGGTCAAGGAATCGATATTCAATATGCTAGGTGGTACCCTTCTTGGTACCACCCTTGATTTGTTTGCTGGATCAGGAGCATATGGACTTGAGGCTTTAAGCAGAGGTTCTAACTTAGCTTATTTTGTTGACCACGATAAGGATGCAGTCAAGACAATTAAAATGAATGCAGAAACATTGGGTGAAATTGATCATGTCGTTATTGAACAAAAAACAGCGGAAAGATTTTTAAAGACGATTCCAAAAGATTTGATGTTTGATACTGTCTTTATCGACCCACCCTATGATATGAATATTTATAGTGAAGTGATGACTGAACTAAGTGATCATCTCTATGTGGATTCGATTGTTGTATGTGAATCGAGTAAGCATGTAATCCTTTCCGATCAAGTTCTGGATTTAGTAAAAATAAAAGAAAAGGTCTATGGAATTAAAAGAGTGACCATCTACGAAAAAATATAAATCTTCGATAATAAAAAAATACTCCGGCTTGGAGTATTTTTGTTATTTAACGAGCTTTTCCTTTACAAATTCAGCAGTTCCGTTTCGATTTTCAATAAAAACAACTTTTTTATAATGATATTTTTCAAAATGATCTAAATAATCCTTATAAACAAGTGATCTAAGCTCAACGACCTCTTCATCCTTCATATCAATTTTATCACCTGTACCTATCCAATATAAGTAATGTTTTTCATATTTCTTATCCTCTTGATATAGGGTGGCTTCACCAATCGCATCCACAATGTACATCTCATTCTTGTAGAAATCTTTGACTTCAACCTTGAGTGCATTTTTTGGAATATCATAGAAATAAATCTTTTCTTTATTTATACCAACAAACAAAATGACTTTTTCCATTTTGATTTTTTTAACCGTAATTAACATATAGATGCCAAGGATAAATGAAATGATACAAACGATTAAAACCAAGTAGTTGGGTTCTTCTAGTAAAAAGATGGATATTGGGGCAAGAATTACTGCAAAGATGACCACGAGAATGCTTGCTATTTCTGTTAATCTCTTTGTTTGAATGTGATTGGATAGATTTTTTAGTTTCTTTCTTTTCACATGAGCAAAACTAAACCCTCCAGTAAATGTCATGAACAAGAAGAATGCGAAAATTGTAGGGGTAGGACTATAAAGAAAGAGTAGGATAACACTATCGATTGGAAAGCCAATTAAGAATGCTTGAATGACTGAAATTATCTGATAAATAAACATGATGGACAAAATAATAATCGAGATTTTACGCTTTCTACCAAGAATCATATAAATAAAATACGCAAGTATAAACGTACTAACTGAACTATAGACAAAATCAACAATAAAATCCATGGTGACCCCCTTTAAATGGCTTCATGTTTCCAATTATAATGAAATTATGTGAATATGTCAAACTCTCCTCTATAATGCTTGTAATTTATTGATCTTTCAAGTAAAATAATGATAGCAAGCGAGGTGTATGAAAATGGAATGGTATTTTGTGTTATTAATTGGAGTTGGAGCATTACTACTTGGTGGTGTGTTAGGGTTTTTTATCGCACGTACATGGTTTAAAAAGTATTTAGAAAAGAATCCACCCGTCAATGAAAGAATGATTCGTGAAATGATGAGACAAATGGGGAGAACTCCTTCTGAGAAGCAAGTTCGCCAAATTCTTTCATCGATGAATCAGTACAAATAATTACGCTTAACAATTTAAAATGGCATATTTAGGTATGTCTTTTTTTCTAAAGGAGAACAAAAATGGACCTGAAGGAAGTACAAAGAATCATTAATATGATCTATCATCATGGTAGACCACTTGAAGAGGCACGAATCAAACACCTTCTTTTTGGTGGTGAAGTCAAGGATGTTATCATCGAATTAAGAAAATTTCAAAATCCAGATGGTGGATTTGCTCATTCATTAGAGCCTGATATTTGGAATCCAAATTCGTCCCCAATTCAATCATTTATGGCAATTTCTATTCTTAGAGAGCTTGATTTTGATTCAAATGAACCCATGGTCAATCTTTTAGTCAATTATCTTGAGGAATCCTTTGATGAAGAAAAACTGAGATGGCCACTTCTATACAAATCTAATGATGATTATCCTCACGCTCCATGGTGGAGCTATCGAGAAGAAAGCTACCCGTTCAATCCATCAGCAAGCATTGCAGGATTTATCTTAAAATATACGAATCCCTTAAATAAAGCATTCAAATACGCAAATAAAGTAGCAAGAGAAGCAATTGATTTTATCAACAAAACCAAAGAGCCTATCGAAGTCCATGAATTAAGATGCTTAATCGACTTAATTAATGATGTCTCTGATTTATTTAAGAATTATCCAGCCTATAAGGAAGCAAAAACTAAAATGATATTGCATATCGATAATATTTTAGAAAAGGACACTTCCAAATGGTTTTCCGATTATGTTGTAAAGCCATCAGCACTGATTAAGACACATCCATCACTGGGATCTGATGTTTTCTTTGATTTGATGCTGAATGAACTGGATTTGGCAATGCTCAATCGAAATAGTGAAGGTATATGGGATATCACTTGGACATGGGGAGATGCTTATCCTGGTGCAGCAAAGGAAGCAGCCTTTATATGGCAGGGAATTATCGCTTTAGACTACTTACATTTAATGATTAAATTTGGATTACTGAAACTAGATACTGCCCGAGAAGATGAAAAAGTCTTAATCGATTAAAAATTTTAAAAACCATCAAAAATAAAAAAGGGACTGTAACGAAATAGATGAGTTTCAGCCCTGATAACAAAAAAGCCACTCTGGAAACCAGGGTGGTTTTTTGGTATAATTGAAGTATGTCAAGTACTCAATTAAATCAAGTCTATTTTAACCCAAAACAGTTAAAATTACCACTATCATTTGACATAAAAATACCATTTGATAGTGAAGTGCGAACATTTGACG
>JAUSOA010000181.1 GCA_030656435.1 Acholeplasmataceae bacterium
GTCTCTCCAACCTGATAAACTTCATTAGCACTAGATGATTGAGAAATATCCATATTGTTATTAAATACGGTAATGAAACTTTTAGATAGTACAAGAGCAAAAATTTGATTTGCTTTATAAACTGAATCTGTTGCTACCCAATTTACTGTTTCATTTGCTGTGGTTAATGGTACTAAGGTAAAGGAATCTGTTGATGCATCGTATTTATATAGCTTATGATTAATAACAAAATAAACATATTCAGATTGAACGTTTAGCCTTTGTACTGTATCACAACTGTCGTAAAGAGTCGATTGTGTGCTTGAAGTACCATTATAAACCGTCACAAGACATTTATTATCGATACTTTCCCCAATTAATATTGCTACATTTTCCTTGTCATTTTGATAGAGACTAGAGCCTAGATATAATGCTTCGCTATACTCTTTGACCATTTGAAAATTCCAATCCAATACGGTAAGCTTATCACTTGCTTCAATTACATAGCCATTAGGTCCTGCGTATAAAAACTTGGCTTTTGTTCCAAGAGATGAAGCCAATTGATAGTTCGATTGAGTGTTCATGTTATACCCTGTTATAACCGAAATATCACTTATTCCGCTAACATCTGATGACTTTTGAGCAGCAATTAGTGTTGAAGTCGTGGGATTATAGCCTAATATGCTAGGTGTAGCTACGCGTGTATTTATTTTTAAATAAAAGACATCATGCTCTTCAAGATTTTTATCCTTATATCTATAAAATATTCCATTTCCATTCATAAAGATTAGCTCTGTTTCATCGTGATAAATAATTGTATTTCCCTTATAGTCATTTTGAACAGACATATCTCTTAATATATCAATATATACCTCACAAAATGGTGCTCTTTTTATATTTTCATAATCCGATAAACCAACTAAAGCACGATCATCATCAATGTATTTACAACCATCTGTAGTATTAGGATCCTTTGTTTTGTCATTTGGATTTCCTAATTTTGTGCAACCAACTAAAAAAATTAAAGTTAGTAAAAATATAAAAATGACATATTTCTTCATATACTTCCCCCAAATATAAACAGTTTAAATAACTGTAATCTCGAAACTCTTGATAAAATTATATCACAAATATTTCATGTAATATTCATGATTATTAAGGTTACTTAAGAAAAATGCGATTTCTCGCATCTTTTTGATATATTTACTTTTAACATGCTTTTTTTTAATCGAGAATCTTTTTTTATTCTTTACGACCTGGTGTAGCTTCCATGTATACTGCTTCTAAAACCAAATGCTCAGTGATAGGCTCCAAAAAATCTACATAGCCCTGCTTATCTGTAGCACTTACTGCATACACCCAATGTAAAAAAACGTATCCTGACTTCACTGGAGCAGTTGGTTCTACTAGAAGTGAACCTGTTTGAACCAACTGATTTGGAGTAAAGGTTCCTCCCATCGATACAAAAGAAACAATAAAATACTGATCTTGATCAGCATCAATATACTTAGCATACAATGTCAAAGATTTATTATTTGCTAATGCTTCTGGTGAGTAAATATCTGTTAATTCCGGATTCAAATACCAATTCACAAAAAATGAATTGTTCTTTTGAGGTACAAGCGGATACCATTCTAAAGAATTCGAATTGATGACCTCCGTAGGTTTTAAAATCGTTCCACCATTGGTTTCATAAGTAATGTTGACATTATGAGTACCTGAACAGCCAGTCAATATAAAAACGAATAAGATAATAAACAAAGCTTTTTTCATTTCAACCTCCGTATTGACACTTATAACCGTATTATATCATTGAAGAACTATAATATATTCAATAATTAATACATATTTTTTATAAAATGTATCCTTTGACAAATTCATCTTTAATATAATATTTTTAAAATAGATTGTATATCTCAATCTCACATGATACAATAAAGTAAATAATACAGATAATACAGATGAGGAGGATTCTATGAATGAGAAAATAGATCTTTATTTGCGCATTAAAACCCATATAAAGCGCTTAATTCAAGCAGGTGCTTTTTTAGAAGGTGAAGCCTTACCAAGTGTCAGAAAGATTGCTCTTGACATGGGAGTCAATCCAAACACAGTAATGAAAAGCTATCAAGCATTGGAGTTAGAGGGCTTGATTGAAATCATTCCCAAAAAGGGTGCATTTGTAAAGTCTTTTCAATCTAAGAAAAAAGCTGAACTATCCGAGCTTGATCCAATTATTTTTAGTCTGCAAGAAGATTTTAAAGATCAAGATATTATCAATTATATCCAATCATTATTAGAGGGGGATTCTAAATGATCAACGTCAAAAACATCAATAAATCTTTTGGAGAAATACATGTTCTAAAGGACATTAATTTAACATTAGAAAAAGGTTCAATCTTTGGGTTAGTCGGTATCAATGGTGCTGGAAAATCAACATTTCTAAGACTTCTATCTGGTGTACTCATTCCTGAATCAGGAGCAATCGAAGTCGATGAAGTACTCTTGGGAACTGATCAAGGTATTCGGAAGAACATCTTCTACTTATCCGATCAACCTGTACACTCACTTCACATGACCATAAAAGACTTAAAGGAAATATACAAGGTCTTTTATCACTTTGATGATGAGAAGTTTGCTAGTATATTAAAACTATTCAACTTGAGAGAATCTATGTCTTTAAATCACATCTCAAAGGGGATGAAAAGACAAGCCTATATTGCAGCTGCATTTGCATCCAATGCAAAATATCTTTTACTTGACGAAGTCTTTGATGGACTTGATCCAATTGCTCGACTCAAATTTAAGAAACTAATGATTGATTCATCTTCTGAAGAAAAGATATTTATACTCACAAGTCATTCACTTCGTGAGTTAGAAGACATTTGTGACTCATTTGGTATCATCGATGAGGGTTATTTCAAAAGATTCGGTCATTTAGCAAATGAAATATCAAAGATTAAGAAATACCAAGTCATTTTAAAGGATAAAGAGCCCTATCAAATTAATAAAGATACATTCAATTTAATATACCATCAACAAGATGGTCGTGTATTGACAATAATTATTGAAGGAACTCATCCATCCTTAGAAGAAACTCTAAACTCTAATGACTTCCACGTTATTGATGAACTACCTATTAGCTTCGAAGAATATTTCATGGTTTATCAAGGTGGTGAAAACAAATGAAAGCTTATTTAATCTATCTATTTAAAACCAAATGGTTACAAACTTTGATTATGGCATTACTACCAACACTTATCTTTGTTGTTGCAATTATTATGTCTAAGGCTTCTTTTTATAACCCGTCATCTACATGGGAATACTATCGATATCAACCACCTTATGTTTTCATTACTGCTTTAGTTTTTATTATGCTACTCGTACCAATAGTTACCATTTTTCGATTACAAATATTTAGAAACTCTAAAGATGTTGATTTATACTATAGCTTACCTATTTCAAGACAAAAGCTTTTGCTGACACAGCTAATCTTTGGTTTGATTCAACTGCTAATCATTTGGAGTTCAATCTTTCTTTTAGGAGTTCTTACACTCGCGATGATCACTGAGGGTTACTTTTTAACCTGGATTCTATTAATTCTTTACCTGATTGTGATTGGATATATCCTCATCATGTATGGTATTACGAGTTTCTTGTTTCTAAGATCAAATACCGTTGTTGATGGAATAGTCTTTATCATCATCTTTCATACTTTATTTTTGTTCATTTCATTATATATTGATAGATACCGTATCTTCTCATTATCAAATGATACCTTTAGATTCAATCCCTTTTATAGTGTAGGAAAACTCTATTTTTATTATATCCATAACTCGAAACCAAATCAGTATATAAATCCTTTATTCATAAATTACAAGGAACAACTAGCAATACTGATCAATACCACGATATTTTCAGTTATTGCATTGTTAGGCTTTGTATCGAGTTATTTCTTGATTCATAATGAAAAAACTGAACAAATTGGTAGATTAAGCACCAGCAAATTTGGATATGTCAGTTTAATTCCCTTAAATCTAGTATTCTCAACTGCAGTTATCTATAATGGTAGTTCTGGATTTTCGGTTATCTCATTGAGTGTTTTAGCAACTCTAGGCTTTATTGGATTCTTTATTATGAGGCGTTCGGTCAGACTTAGATGGTTTGACATTGCACTTGTCATTGCACCTATTATTCTGGGCACTATATTTTCAAGTATTCAAACATAATCCAATATCATAGGATACATGATAACAAAAAAAGAAGGCTTAAAATCATAAGAGAGGAGAATGAATCTTATGGTTTTGTAGTCTTCTTTTTTTTATATCACAAAAAGTACATAGAACTTTAAATTGAAGGGGATTAATTCAATAGTTCTATTTTTTTATTAATCTTATTTCGTATAATCCTGCTTACGAATCGAACCGTCTAGTTTATGAATAACAACTGTTGATCCAGCACGATCTGCAAGATCTTGAGCAAATTCAATTGCTAGCTTTTGGGTATCAAAATACTGAATGGTCTTATCAGATCCTGATTTTCTAACACGCCACATCATATAGTTGACTGCTTCTTTATCCTTATTCTGCGAAACATGATATTTCTGAACTTGAACCTTCTTATCCTTTTGAACAACCTCAGCAGGAACTTCTTCAACGACGATGGTTTCAAAATTCATGACCTCATCCTTTTCTTCTTTAATTTCTGGCTTGCTTACAGCCACTTGTTTTTTCTTCTTTTTCCAAAATAATAGACACATTTTTTTACTCCTTCCAAGCTTATATAATTAAGCTTATTTTTTTCTCATGTGAAATCTTATCCATGATTGAATCATTCATGCTCCCATGAGAACAATATATCTCTTGACTTTTACATCAACTCATATTTGATTACATCTTTAGTATACCTCAATATATGAAATAGTATACATTATTTATGTATTTTATGCTAATTATGGTTATTTATTTATATATATGATTAATTCATGTCAATGATTTCTTATGAATGTGTTTTATATACAAAGATGTCGTCTTGATTCTCAAACAAAAAAAGACACTTAACCGAAGCTAAGCATCTCTTTTTTATATATTTTAAAGGTTACCAGTGACTGAATTTCTTCACTCACAATGTTCGTACTTAAGACTTAGGGGTACCTTTATTAATTAATTCTTCTAAGTCACGGAGTCTTACTCTCCAATGCTTACCTATCTTCACCGCTTTGAGTGATTTATTCTTGATATAACTGTATAATGTGCGCTGAGATATTTTAAGTATTTCTGTTATCTCTTCAACAGTGTATAGCTTAGGATCTTCGATGCTTTCACCTTCTTTCTTGTTTCTGTGGATTACTTAGTTGATAAGACTACTAATTCAATCGATACCTACTTAAGACTATAGTCTATTAAGTATCCATTGTCAACATAAACTTAGTTTATAGGTAGTCAGAGACTCAACCTCATTCGCTTGTAAGAAATGAAAGCGTATGAATAACGTTGATTTCCAATTATCTACTAGATAGCCACGACATTACTACTAAAGGTTAAAAAGCGGATTATGAAACTAAAAACCATGAAAGGTGTCCCGCGAAAAACCGTTTTTTGATAAATCAATGGTTTTTTAAAGTAACTCTTTCCTTTCTGATGAGTACACATAATCTTTAAAAGCATTTGTGAATGGCTTTTATATAACTTTAAAACTAGTTGATATCGTTATCGTCTAAGGTAACCGCTGTTTGAGCGAAAATCTTACCATTATAAGTTGCGCCTGTTCCTAGGTTAACACTGGTCATACCAAGTATTGTTCCTTCGAAATGTGCACCGACACCAATTGAAACTGCTGCTGCGACTTGCCATACGATGTTAGAAGCGAGTGCTCCTCCTGAAAGTAGGACACTTGCATCAGTTGCTTGTGTTAATGTTCCAGAGATCTGGAAGATCCAAACGTCTGTTGCATTACCTGCAAGTGTTACATCTGTATTAATTAGTAGACCTGAACTCCATTTGTAAACGCCTGGGACAAGTGTTTGACCACTAATATCTCCTGCATAAAGTTCAGTGTAATCAGGTGTTCTACTTGCTGCATCTGTATAAGCGGCTTCCATGTGGCCAATAGCTGTTGATAAGTATGATGGTGTAGGCACTGAATAATCTGCTGCGTATATCATACCTGTAACTAGAGCTGAAGTTGCAAATTCACCAGATGAGTCCATAATTAGACCGAATCCTGTGATTGCTGCTGCAGCTGCTGGGCTGACACCAAGGTTACCATTAATATGTGTTCCGGCTGTTGTAGAAATACCTGTCTTCGCCAAAATTGTAAATTCTCCTGCTGTTAATAACTCTACTCCACCACTGATAATAACTTCTTCTTGATTACTAATCGTAATTTCTAAAGAACCAAAAACAAGTGGATCAGAATTTAATGTTGCTTTAACAAGCACAGTTCCATCGGCTACTGCTGAAAGTAATCCAGTTTCGCTAATTGTTGCTTGTCCGCTTACATTTACAACGCTCCATGTATACAATTTATCATCTGCATCAACAGGTAATACTTCTGCATACATTTGTAAAGTTGCTTTATCTACATCAATGATAACTACATCACCATCTGAGGTAACAATAATTTCATCGGCAAGAATTTCTTGATTACTAATCGTAATCTCTAAAGTACCAAAGATTTCTGAATTTTCTACTGAAGTTGCCTTAACAACTACAGTTCCGTTAGCTACTGCTGTAAGTAAACCAGTTTCGCTAATTAAAGCTTCTCCAGAAACATTTTCTACACTCCAAACAACTGCTTTGTTTTCAGCATCTGCTGGAAGCACGAGTGCAGCAATTTGTAGCGTACCACCAAATGTATTAATAACTACAGCATCTTCTGCTCCAGATAATGATATTGATGATACTAAAACTGTTTGATTGCTAAGTGTAATTTCCATTGTATCGAATAATAATGGGTCAGTGACTGAAGTTGCCTTAACGATAACTGTGCCATCTGATAATGCACTTAATAATCCATTTTCACTAATTGATGCAGAGCCTGTTCCACTTTGTACGGACCAGATAACTGCCTTATTTGTTGCATCATTTGGTAATACTTCTGCAAACATTTGTAAAGTTCCACCGAATGTATTGATCTCAATTGCATCTTCAAATGATGTGACTACTACGGAATCTACTTGAACTAGTACTTCTTGGCCAACTGCGTTAGCATCAAGAGTAACTGCTGTTTGTGAAAGTAATCTACCATTAACTGTTGCGCCTGTTCCAAGTGAAATTTCAGTCATTGATAGTATTGTACCAACGAAATGAGCACTTGTTTCAATTGCTACGTTTCCTGCAACTTGCCAGAAGACGTTTTCAGCTAAAGCACCACCGCTAAGAATAATTTGTACGGATACTGCTTGGTTTAGTGTTCCTGAAATTTGGAAAATCCAAACATCTTCAGCACTACCTGATAAAGTAAGATTTGTATAAATTACAACATCTGTACCATACTTATAGACTCCACCAACTAAGGTTTGACCACTAAGATCTCCAGCATGTAATTCTGTAAAGTCTGCAGCTCTTCCTGCAGCATCTACATAAGCTGCTTCCATATCACTAACTGCTTGAGTTAAATAAGCAGGTGTTGGAACTGAGTAGTCGGATGCATAAATCATACCGACAACTTGTGCTGATGTAGCAAATTGTGTTGAACTATCAAGAATTAATGAGAATCCAGTAATATATGTTGCTGCTGCTGGACTAACTCCCATGTTACCTGTAATCATTGAATCAGCTGCAGTAGAAATACCTGTTTTAGCTAATATTGTAAAATCTCCAGCTGTTAATAAGTTAACAGGATCTTCTGAAGGGATCACTACTTCTTGATTAGAAAGTGTGATTTGCTTAGTTCCAAATACGGATGGGTTACTAACTGAAGTTGCCTTAACTGTGACAATACCGTTTGAAACTGCTGTTAATAGACCTTCTTCATCAATAGTAGCTTCTCCAGTACCGTTTTCTACGCTCCAGATAACTGATTGATCATCAGCATTGACTGGCAATACATTTACAGAAAATTGTAGAGTACCACCAAATGTATCAATTACTGAAGAATCTTCAGCTGATAATACTTCAATGGATTGAACTAATACTTCTTGATTACTAATCATCACTTCTAATGAACCAAAGATTTGATTATTTTCAACTGATGTTGCAGTGACTGTCACTGTACCATTTGAAACAGCTGTTAATAAACCATTTGAACTAATTGTTGCTTCTCCAGTACCATTTAATACAGACCAAACAACGAGTTTGTTTTCTGCATTTAGAGGTAAGACAGTTGCGATCATTTGAAGTGTACCACCAAATGTATTAATCATTGATGATCCTTCATAACCAGCGACTGTAATTGAAGCGACTAGAACTTCTTGATTCGATAGTGTAATAATCATTTCATCGAATATAAGTGGATCTGTTGCTGAAGCTGCCTTAACTGTGACAGTACCATTGGTTACTGCAGATAATAATCCATCTACACTAATAGTTGCTGTTCCAGTACCGTTTGTAACGCTCCAGATTACTGATTTGTTTGTTGCATCAAGTGGTAATACTGTTGCAGTGAACTGCAATGTTCCACCAAATGTAGTAATGACAAGAGCATCGCCTGCTGATTGAATATCAATAGATGTAGCTAATATGTCTTGATTACTAATTGTAATTTCCTTTGTACCGAATATTAAAGCATTGCTAGCTGAAGTTACCTTCACCATCACTGTGCCATTCGCTACTGCAGTTAAAAGTCCACTTGAACTAATTGTTGCTTTTCCAGTTCCATCTTCAACAGACCATAATACTGATTTATCTGTTGCATTTCCTGGAAGTACAAGAACATTCATTTGAAGAGTTCCACCGAATACGTCAATTACTGAAACGTTTTCTGCAGTTAAAACTTCAACGGAGACAACTGCAACTTCTTGATTGCTAATTGTAATAACCTTAGTTCCATAAACGAGTGCATTAGATGCTGCAGCTGCCTTAACGGTAACTGAACCGTTTGCTGTTGCAGTTAATAAACCCTCAGAACTAATTGTTGCTGAATCAGTGCCACTCACAATAGACCAAATTACTGATTTATTGGTTGCGTCACCAGGAAGAACCAATACATTCATTTGAAGAGTTCCACCGAATACGTCAATTACTGAAACGTTATCTGCAGTTAAAACTTCAACGGATGCGACTGGAATTACTTGATTACTAATTGTAATTTCTTTTGTTCCAAATACAAGTGCATTGTTTGTTGCAGTAGCCTT
The DNA here is from genome assembly GCA_030656435.1 of Acholeplasmataceae bacterium. Classification (GTDB taxonomy): domain Bacteria; phylum Bacillota_I; class Bacilli_A; order Acholeplasmatales; family Acholeplasmataceae; genus Peloplasma. The sequence continues at coordinate 9,275 of JAUSOA010000181.1, forward strand.
AACTGTGACTGTACCGTTAGATAGAGCTGTTAAGAGTCCACTTGAACTAATTGTTGCTAAACCAGTACCATTAACTACTGACCATACGACTGACTTGTCTGCTGCATTAGCAGGAAGTACAGTTGCACTCATTTGTAGAGTTCCACCGTTGACATCAATGATTGTTGCATCACCGAGTCCAGAAACTGTAATCGATGTAGCGACGACTTCTTGACCACTAATGGTAATGACCATTGTTGAGCTCACTGATGAATTACTCACTGAG
>JAUSOA010000184.1 GCA_030656435.1 Acholeplasmataceae bacterium
GCTGAATCTATAAAATTCGTAAGAAAGTTAACATAACCTGTGTTTTCATCACTATTTTGATGCTCATCGTACTTTTCTAGCTCTTGTCTCTCTGAAGGGTGGTTCATTTCATCTTTAAATATAAACTGACAGCTTTCACATTCGTAAAAAAGCATATCAAATTTTGGATGAGGATATGAAATTGTTTCTTGACCACAAATCAAACATTTCACTCTGATGATTTCCTCGCTTGCTCTATCGATTTCTTTATTATATTAGCTAAAACAACGAGATTAACATCTTCTAGTTTTTGAATATAAAGACATCCAACACCCTTTTCATGCTTTCCAAGCTCAATAAATTCTGTTAAGTTTGTTTCAATTGAAAGATAAAGAGTCAAGGCTTTTTTTCGCACAGAAAATCCGATTAAGAAATAGTCTATTTCTCTACCTGATTTATACTTATACTTTTTATTTCCAAATCCAATAATCGATGATCCCCACATGACTGGTTTTTCTTTCGATGCTTCTTCCATGATTTGAATTAAGGTTTCTGCATCTTTTCTTCTATCTTTATCAAATTGATCTAGATAATCCGCCACATAAGCAGTTGTTGGTTTCGTTTTTAGCTCAGCCATAATACCTCCCTAAAATAATGAGATGATTAAATAATAAATAATTGGAATGAATATTGCAGGTAACATATTTGCTACTCTTATTTTTCTAAGCTCCATGAAATTAATACCAATAGCAATTAATAAAATGTTTCCTACCATCGATACTGCTTGAATCATATCTATTGAAAGAAAATTAGATGCACTTGCAGCTAGTATTGTGAGTGCTCCTTGATAAATTAATACACTGACTGCAGAGAAGATGACTCCAATTCCTAAGATGGATGCTAAAATCATCGCAGTCACAAAGTCTAGTGCACTTTTGATGACTAAAATCGTGATATCTCCGTGTAATCCATCTTGAATAGAACCTACAATTGCCATCGCTCCGACACAAAAGATGAGTGTTGCTGCGATAAATCCCTTAGCCAAAGGGGGTAAATTATATTTCTTTTCGATATTTTCTGCCCACCTGTTCAATCTGAAATCGATATCGATCCATTCACCAATCAAAGTCCCTATGACAAGTGATAAGATAATTAGTAAATCACTATGCGTAGAAATTCCGTTTTCATTAATAACCAAAAAATCCTTTAGGAACCAACCTAAAGACAGTGCAATTAATCCCAGTCCTAAAACAAGCATTATGCTTTTCTGTATTTTTTCTGGTAAAC
>JAUSOA010000186.1 GCA_030656435.1 Acholeplasmataceae bacterium
TGGTTAAAAGAACACCCTGATGAAAGAGCTAGCCTAGATCATATAGTTTCTGCTAAAGAAATTCATGAAGACCCAGGAAGAGTCCTTGCCGGATTAGATGGAAAAGATTTAGCTAACTCACCAGATAATTTATATTTTACAAATGCTAAATTAAACTCAACAAAGAGTAATTATTCTACTGATGAGTTCATTGTTAAAAAAGGTGACCAATTATCAGAAGAGACTAAAACCATAATGAAAGACTTAGATGCTAAATCTCGTATTACTATCGATAAAAAAACAAATGATGCTTATTATACAAGCAATAAGTTTTATATTGATTCAATTAATGCTTCCAATAAACTAGGTGTAAAAATGGGAATTAGAGAAGCTATTGGTCTCATTTTAGTCGAGATTTTCTTCTCATGTAAAAATAGAATGGAAGTTGTACCTGGTGGAGCATCGTTTAATGATTACTTATCTGAATTAAGAAAAGGAATCGATGATGGATTTAATAATCTAAGAAACAATCATAGTATATTGTTTAAAGTGTTTGGTGAAGGCTACTTATCAGGTGTTATTGCAAGCTTATCAACAACATTAATTAATACTATAATTACTACTGACAAGGTTTTTATTAAGAATATTAGGACTACATCCATCACTCTTGTTAGAGCATCAAATGTTTTGTTATTTAATCCAGGAGGATTATATCTAGGGGATAGATTTAAAGCCACTTCTGTTATTTTAACAACAGGCGTAAGCACTATTGTTGGAGTAACAATAGTTGAATATTTAAAAAAATCTCCAATTTCATCCATTCCTGAAGTTGGAAATATAACAATTACCTTTTTACAAGTTTTAATAAGTGGTTTATTATCATGTACTTTACTCTATATGATGGATAGAAGCAAATTCATTAATGATCTTGTAAATCATTTTAACAAATATGCACCTATGGGGTATGACATAGATTACTATTGCAGACAATTAGAAATGATGTCAGCACAATTGAATGATTATGATGTTGAAGCTTTCGTAAATGAATGTGATAAATATGCTCAAGTCTTAAAGATTGATTTCGCAAATGAGAATGAGTATTTGTTTGAGACTGACATTGATAAAAAAATGAATGAACTTGATATTGAAGAAAATGGTTTAGAAGCTTTTCTTGATGGAAAAATTGAAAACTTCAACATCAATTAATTGGAGGAAAAATGGTAACTGGAAAATTTTTAGTAGGATGTGCTAAAGGTGTTGGAAAGTTTCTAAATAGTAAATTAGGAAAAAAAGCAATTGCTACAGGTGCTTTAATAGGAGTTGGGTTAGCAGGTAATGGTGTTATCCAAAACGTTAGTGCAAAAAAGAAAAATAAAAGAGCAAATGCAATTCAAGAAAAAGCTCTTTCAAAACATGATAGTAAATTAAGTGAAACAAATAACATTATTGCTAACTTAGCTGTTGAAGAAAAAAAGAGTATTGAAATGATTGATTTGTTCCTTAAATTGACTGAAAAAATAGATAAACGACCTACAATGAGTGAAATTGATTCAAAGATAAAACTACCATCTCTTACACCTGTTGAGGTAAAAAGAATGAGTAATGGCTTAGATATGGCTTTAGCTGGGATTAGCGGTGGAGGAACTGGTGCTCTTGCAGGGTTGGTATTTTGTGGTGCAAGCCTTAGCACATTCGGATTTGCTGCTTTAGGAAGTGGAGTTGTTCTATCTATTAAAGGAAGCAAGCTTTCAAAGCAAGCAGTTAAAAACGTTGAGCATGCTAAGAAGCTATCTAATGAGGTTGATAGTATAGTTGAGTATTATAAGCAAATAGATAGAGCATCAATCAAATTAACAAATGCAATCGAAAAGGTTAATGATGTATATATAGAGAAACTAGATAATTTAGAAAGATTAGTTGAAATAAATAAAGACTATAAAAAATATTCTGAAAATGAAGTGACACTTGTAAAAAATGTTTTTAAATTAACTATGTTACTAGTTAAAATGTGTAAAACAAAAATTGCGAAACGTTTAAAGGAAACTGAGTTAATTAACATAGAAGAAATTGAATTAATTGTTGAAAATGCAAATAAGATTTGCAATGAAACAAAAATAAGAATATTTGATAAGGTATTACCATATGCAAGATAAATATTGATAATCATGAATTTTTTGAAGAATTATTAAGAAACCATTCAAAATGGTCCATATCAAATTATTAAAGAAATAATTGTTGAATATTACAGGAAAAAAGTAAATTTTTAAGAAACAGATAAAAGAATCCTGGAAGAAATTTGCTGAATAGATGTCTGATCCATCTGTAACCCAAGCTAAATTAGGATTTTCTTTTTTAAAGTCTCTTTGAAGCAGATTAGGTGTGATTTTATTAGATATTTGAGAGATATAGCGATATCTCTTTTTTCTTACCTTACAAACAATATGCAACTTTTTCATCATCTTAACAACAGTTTTATAGGCGATTTTAAATTCAAAGAAGTTTTGAAGCGCTAGTTTGATACGACTATAGCCATAAGTTCTATTGCTTGCTTCAAAGATTTCAGCAATTAGAATTTTAATATCATGATATTTGTCTATTTCCTTACGATGCTCATAATAGTAATAAACAGATTTAGGTAACTCTGATATCTCAAGTAGATCTTTTAATGCATATTTCCGCCTTAATTCCTTGACTACTTGATATTTTTGTTGATTCGTTCCTGTTTATGAACTAAGGCGATGAGTTTTTTTGTATATTCCAGCTTCATTTCTAGATGCTTAACTTTGAGTTCTAGATTCTCCTCAACTTCTTTTGAGGGTTTATGAAACTGACTTATTGGATTCTTTCTGTAATCTTTTGGTGTTTGAAAGAAGTGTTCTTTCCCATAAAGTCTATATTGATAAACCCATCTTGCTGGTAGTGTATCATTTAAACTACCACTCGATAAATACATGTCATATTTGCGCGCTGCTTGACTATAGGATTATTCATTTTCAATGATGTTTAAAACAACTTTTAAATTTAATTCTCCACTCCACAACCTATTTGTTTTCTTCTTGTCTTTCCTCTGATACTTCTTGCATATATACTAGTTTACACTAAGTACAACTTTTTGGTATCAGTTCACAAAAACTAACGCCACAACAGTTACTAATCAAGGTGGCTGTTTTTTTAACTTTTAGTCCTAAGTCAGTCAACTTTGTGATATAATTTACATGTTATTATTTTTACTTTTCTGAATAATGGCAATACCAAATCGATATAAATTTTCAAAGGGGAACGTAATCTTGGATTTAAAACCATTATGTATAAGAATAGCTGATCAACTAGGTATAGAACCACTTGATATAAAATTTGAAGATTTGACTGATGATAGTAGACTGTATATAAAAGAAAACTATGTTGCTATTAGTCGAAAGTATGAGAATGATTATGAGGAATGTGCGAAATGTATTGCTCATGAATATAGACATGTTTTTCAAATTTTCTACGTATGTTTATTTAAAAACAATCGTTTAAAAAGGTTGGAAAAAGAACTTCAAGGTGTTGTTAATAGTTCAAACATGAAAAACAATGGTAGTAACTACACATCCCAAGAAATAGAGCTTGATGCCTTTGCATTCACTAAGTATTATTTAGAAACGTATGAGTCTATACCTGTAATTAATAGAATGTCAGGATATGATGAAATCATAGATAAATATTTATATGTTAATCACACAATAATGTAATTACTTACTCATCGATAGAGGGGAATAAGATATGAAGGATGACAAGTTTTATCTTTACACGCTAATTGCTTTACTACTTGGAATAATTTGCTTTTGGTTAATTGCTCCGGCTCTAGAATCCGGTTTTATTCAATACATTAGTTTTGGAACTATCATTATTTCACTTAGTATATTTGTATCTAAAGGTTATAATATGCTTAAAGATAAGAAATCAAACCAAAAATTCGATAAAGAAGTTAGAAAAATAGTATCAAATTTACCGAAGATTTCTTTTGACAATACAGACAAGATTAACCCATTTAAAGCTGGTGTGAATGAAAAAATCTGCACTGGTGTTAGTTATGAAAAGTTTACCCTGGCCAAAGTATCAAAGATTAGTTCGTTATGGAAAAAAGAACTAAACTTAGAGTATGTTGTAATAGAAACCTTTTGTAATGAACTTTTGAATGAGTTAGAAGATAGCCAGTTAAAAGAGGAATTACGGCGCTTTGATTGTAAAGTATATACATTTCCAGATGGATGGGATAATATGACAACAACAGTAGCTTTAGAAACTAAGCTCATAAAAATAAGAGAAGTTTATGATGTGTTGTTATCATTTGGTTTTTATATGGGAACAATCAAGGATCGTAGAACTAACGCAAATATTTACTTAACAGTTTATGATAACAAAGTTGAATATATGGTTAGTCATAGATATCTAAATGATCCTTTTGATTTTGATGCAAAGATAAAGAGAATACTCAATGGGAAATAAATAATAGGGGTGTTTCAATGGATCAAGCGGTCATGAAAATTATAAAAGTTCTTGTTATTGGTTTGGTAACATGGGCAATATCAGATGTAGTTTTCAATATTCTTTATCAATCGATTGATAATGCGATTGCATCGTCTGGAGAGAATATAACAGGACTATTAAAAGCAATGAAGGTTATTGCTGGACTATTAGCTTTTGATGGAGTGTCATTTGTTGTAGGTCTTATAGCTGCAATAATCACAGTTTTCAAACTTAGAGAT
>JAUSOA010000195.1 GCA_030656435.1 Acholeplasmataceae bacterium
TATTATGAAAAATCCTGATCCCTTTATATTAGAAGATACTCAAATCAATCAATATTTTCTAGATCAAAACAAAAAAGCATTTGAAGAAAAATTAGAGAAATTTAGAGATGAGTCATCAAGTTATGATGTGGCTTTGCGAAAAGCACTTAGGGATACGATAGCGATAACAAATACACTATTCCAGGATTATTTTGATTTAAACGATGAAGAAGACCCAGATGATATCTTTTTTTCAAGAATGGTAAAACAGGATCTTGATGCAGAACTTCTAAAGTCAAAAGAGAAAGCGCGAATTGCTCGAATTATTCGTGAAACTAAAGAAGTTGACTACAATAACTCAATTCGACTTGAGAAGAGAATGCTCAAAGAAATTGAGAGAGTTAACAAAGAAATATCTAAGGGATTAAAAAAGAGAGCAATCGATGAAGCTAAGAAACAAGCAATCGAAGAACGTATCAAGCTTGAAAGAGCAAATTTAGATAAAAATCAGGAAACATTATCTGGTTATTTAGAGTTTGTTAGTGAACAAAAACGTATTATCACTGATGAGGCAAGAGATGTCTCTGAAAGAATCAAAGCTGAAGAAAAACGAATCAAAGCTGAAGAAAAAAGAATTATCGAGCTTGAAAAGAAGAAAGCAACGACTCAATACAATGCTGAGATTAGAAGACTTAAGACTAAGCAGCGTTTAGAAAAAGAAAAATACGAGAAGCTTGCAAAAGCCAAGATTAGAGCAGAAAAGAAACGCTATAAAGAAGAACAACTCAAGCTAGAACGTGCTTCGAAAGAGCGCATTCGTAAAGAAAAAGCTAAGGTTATTAATCAGATGGAAACTAAGATTAAAACAGTCAAAACTAATAAATGAAATTGACGAAAAGAGGATTAACTTGAAAAAAATAATTTCTGTTATCATGACAACTTTAGCCATTTTAATCTTCTTGTTCGCATTATCAATTATGTTCATTGGATCTAGGGCTATGAAAGAAAATGAACCCTTATTTATCTTCGGATACTCATTTTCAATTGTTCCAACGGATTCGATGATTGGTGATGCTTCTGATTCCTTAGATGTCTATGATATCGCTATAATTAAACAATCCCTTTTTGCGGATATAGAAATTGGAGATGTCATCGTATTTCAAAGTGAAATCCAAGGAGTTGAAGTCTTGGTTATTCATAGAGTCGTTGGACTCCATCCAGATGGCGGTTTTGAGACAAAAGGTGACAATAATGCTTCAGTCGATTTTAACCCAGTTACTGAAGAAAATTATCAAGGTTCATTTCATGGTAAGATTACTTTTTTAAAGCCTATTGCTAGTCTTGCAGCAAATTCTAGAGGTTTAATTTTTCTTGTTTGAAGTGCAGTTTTGGTCATACTAGATGTAACTGAAACACTTCATATAATTAAAACTGATAAGCATGATAAAGAGGAAAAATTGAAAGAAGCGATAGATGAAAATCAAGAGAGTTTGATGGCTTTAGAAAAGGAACGACTCTATCAGGAAGTACTCAAAGAAGAACAAGAAAAAATGAAGTCAAATCAAGGCGAATTTATTGACAAAAAATAAAAAATACAGTATAATTTATTTATAGATATATATTATAATAATATATAAAAATTTGGCAAAACTAGGGTAACCTAGTGACGCAAAGCTATAGGGCCTTCTACTAGGTAGCCAGTTGCACTCGAAAGAGTTCAGCTGGCTTTTTTGCTTAAAAACACTAGAGATAAGGAGACCATAAAATGAAACAAATGCTTACATCAATCATTATGTTAATCACTTCAATTTTACTGTTTACAGCAGTTGTTTATGCGTGGTTTACTATAACTAACGAATCCAATATCAAGCCAGCAAATTTCGATGTTACAAATGAATTTGATTATGATTATGAAATTAAGTATTATACGAATAAATATATATACCGATATCACCAAGAAACGCAATCTATTCAAGTCTATGATTCCTCATCTTCAAGTTGGGTTTCTCCGATTAATTTACCTGGTGGTCCTGTATATTTAATTGACGGTGTATTCATTAGTCAATATGATGTATTGATCCCCGAAAATAACTATAAAAACAATCTAATTATTGAAATATCTATTGTATTTACAAATGATGATCCGATGTATTTTACACAGCGTTTAATGTCTGAAAAATCGATTTCAAGTCAAATAGCCTCATCGATGGATCTTGAGACAAGTAGAGCATATTATGTGAGTGAAGTAGTAAACATACAGACATTTTCAAGTAGTTCTTATAATCATTATGCAGAAACTTTCAACAAATATGAAATCTTGAATACTGAGTTTAACACAGTCAATGGAACTAACAACTTAATTTATCCTAAATACAGTTTTTATCAAAATAATGTTTATCAACCGATATTGGATTTAGGGCAAACATTCGTCAATCCAGGTTCGACTATTCGCTATTATTATAACTTTAGTTACGATAATCTTAGAGTAAGTCAGTTCTTTAATCAAGAGTTTCAGTCATCTACCTATGATGTGACGAATATCCCGATGATCCTATTTTTCCAAGATGTCGAGATGGTACTAACTGGGGGAGGTAATTCATGAAAATTAGACCTCTATTTCTCATTCTAGCCATCTTAGCAAATATCATCATGATATCGACTTTTACATATGCTTGGTTTGCCAATAACCAAATCTATATTATTGATACTGTCGGTATGTCAAAGGTGCAATACTTTGCTAAAGGCATTGGAACTGAATCAGATCCATATATAATCAGTAATGCTCAACACCTATATAGTTTATCAAAACTCAATGAAATGGGATTAATGACACAAAAGTATTATTTCAAGATAGCTGACCCAAATACAGGTAATCCTGTGACTATTGATTTTAATGATTCAGAACTACCTACTCAATACCAAACTTTATTTAAACCGATTGGTGATCATATTTACCCATTCATTGGTTATATTGAAGGGAACCAATCAGTGATTAAAAATGTTAAGATTAATGGCTCCTTAAAACAAGATATCGGATTTTTTGGTTTAATCGGAGATGATGCAGTCGTACAAAATTTCTTTTTAGAAAAACCAATTATTTATAGCAATCCTCTTTCTTCAGACAGTAGACTAGGTTTTCATAGTCACGGCGTATCCAATAGTGATAGTTATTCAACTGGCTTCATTGCAGGACATGTGCTCACATCAGCGACACTTGAAAAGGTTTATGTAATTGAACCAACCATCAACAGTGGAACGAATCAGTACTATAACAGTTCAAAATATGGTTTAATCGGTAATACTTCAGAAAATGCTTCGAGTGACGATGGAGGTTTAAGTAATGCCTATTATTTTGAATTAACTTCACAATGGGTACATGCCTTTGTTACTAAATCACTACAACTCGATGCAATTACTCCTATTTTTGTTCAAACTGGCCAAAGAATTGGAACTGTCTTATCCATTAACTCGAATGGACAAGCAGTCATTACCAATAACTCTATAAATAATAACTACTATACGATTTCCACATTAAGGGTTTCATATAGCAGTTCATTTACCAACCCTGTATATTTATATGATTTACTTGTTGAACTTGGATATATTGATCCTACACAAGGCGCGAATTATAACAGAAAAAATCTCGATGTTGTTGGTGGTATCACTATCGATAATGTTGCAAACACGATGTCATTTAGTGTATCCTATACTTCTTATAATTCACCATTATATAATCAAATTTTTAATGCTAGACTTTATAGAAATACAATCATTTTATATGTTAGAGCTACTGGTGAATCGATTTTAGGTCAAATGACTGCTTCATTTGGATCGAACGCAGAGCTTAGATACATTCCGGGATTTACCGCTGACTCCACGCAGCTAACGGGTTATCGATATATTGAAAACAGAAGTTGGAAAAACAAAAACGACTTATTTCCATATCCTGGCGGTTCTGGTGCTACAGTTCCTATCGACATTAAGAATGCATTTGCTGCTGTCAAAGAAGAACCTGATGGCTCAATGAGAGTTATCAATCCTAATATCGTTATTCCTGATTATTATGTGTATGTTTTAGGTATTTCTAATAGTCAGGTTTCCTCTATCAATTCCGTTTTCTTTAGATATGTTCCAGCATCCTCTGATGAGTTCTCGGCTCTCTATGATGTTGATGTTATCAATAATGTAAATGAAATTCTAACTAACCCTAACTATATCAACTCTGACCTATATTTTAGTTATTACTTAGGAATCAATCAAACATTGATCGTAAGAAATTTAAAGGCGTTTGATATTTCTGGTGAGGTTTATCGTTATTATATAACTGGACACAATCCTGGATCATCATATATATTCTTTGATCTTGCAAATATTAGTAGGAAAAGAATTGAAATTTATGTCAATAATCAGCTTGTTGTTAGTAATACAAATAAGGCAACAACTCTTAGATTCTCGAGTTCAGGAATTACTATCAATACATCGTGATTTGACGTTTTTAAGTGATGAACTGCAATAAAATTAATATTTAGACAAAAAAAGGACAATGCAAAATTATGCTTGTCCTTTTTCTTGTTTAGGATACTAAAAGAATTCCACCAACTAAGGCTACAACACCTACTGCGAGCAGTAAGATGTTATACCCAGTCTTTCCCATCATTTTAATCAGCATTTTTGATTTCGCATTGTTGTATAAAAAGGGAAATTGCATGATGAATCCAGCCAAAACAAAAACTCCATAAATAATTAAGAAGATACCAAAATAATACATATAAACCTCCTATATTTTAACTCTTTTTGAGTAAAGCTTAAAGAACAATAAACCGAGTAAAAGATTGACAATAAGTCCTATTATAAAATATAATGTTGAGCTTTTTAAAAGATAGTCACCAGGTATTAATTGCATAGAAACCAATCTTGCAGGCCAGAATCCTGGAAGAACACCAAGAAATAATTCAGTCCAATTTGTTAAGAAAAGTGAAGCGATTGGAACCATTAGAATAATACCGGATAGCTTCATAATGACAAAGCCTTCGACCTTATTGGTTGCAAAGCTATTGATTAGAAGTGCGAATATTGGACCTTGCATCGAGACTAGCAAAATAATATAAACGAAATCTATAAAACTTGCGTTACTAAGGAAGCCTGTAACTAAGACTAGAAGCACTGTTGAAAAAACACCTAAGATATAGCTGACTGCAAGCTTGATGAATACATAATACTTCACATTAATCGGAGTAATTCTTAATGATAAAATCACATTATCATCTTGGTCATCAAGTAGAGTAAATCCAGTGATTGCACCAAACATAAAGCTATTGATTAAAATAAACAGAAGAGTGACGATATCAGCTGCTAAATCACTTCCAAGATCTCTTAAGTAGGGTACAAGAAAATAGGCTACTAAGGCCATTATCAACGGGTACAAGAGAAGAAACATATACATCTTATCTCTTGTCATTGTTTTCATTTCATGAACTAAAACTCTTTTAAACATGACTACACCCCACTTTGTCTAACAGCATATTCCTTGAACTTGGGAAGCACATAATATAAGAAACCAAATATAGAACCAAGGAGTAGGACAAGGAAGCCTATAATTGACTTGAGTTCAATAGGTGCACCAAATCCTACTTCAATTAGTTTAATTGCGGATTGTGTCGGTGCGATGAGGAGAATATGTTCCCATACTTGACCCTTAAAGATGAAACCGAAGAAGTTTAGAGCAGATGGGATTGTAAATAAAAACGTATAGATCATTACATTAACTAGCATTGATGTAAAGTCTTTGGAATGAAATGAAAATACGAATCCGAGCAAACTATGAAAGAAGATAGATAAGATAAGTGCGATCACTATAAAAAACCAGTTGACATCAATCCCCTTGACAATAAAGAATACTAAAATGATTAAAAGAGTTGAGAGTAGATTGTGAATGGTGTTAGCAATTGCTTTAGATAAGATAAGCTCCTTATTTGTAACAGGAGTAACAAGCATCGTGGAAAATGTTGATTCTGTTTTCTCAAAAAACATTACTGCACCAACGAAGATTATTGACATCATTGTAGCATCGACCATAATAACAAAGGGTAGCATCATCTTTAAGATATCGATATCATCAATAAAATAAAGAAGAAGAAACCACATAATCGCAACAATAAAACTAACAGTTGTGACATGATATTTATTGAGTCTTTGTAATTCTCCTTTGATGAGAATAAGCAATCTACTCATGATTAAGACCTACACCAGTCACTTTAATAAATATTTCTTCGAGCGTTGTTTCACCACTATGTAAGGTCTCGATATCTTTGGTTTGTAATAAGTTGATAAACTCAACATTTTGACCAATACCATCCATTAAAAATTCCTTACTGACTGTCTTTCCATTTTCTTTATACTCTAAATTCATCGTACGCTTACCATATTTCAATTTCAAATTTCTAGGTGTGTCCATTTCCTTAATCTGACCATCGACAACAAAAGCAACCCTGTCGCATAACTGATCAATATCTGCCATAATATGGCTCGTAATGAAGACTGTTCCACCATTTTTTTTAAACTCTTTAATTAAATCCTTCAAAATCATAGCATTCGTAGGATCTAGACCGTTAGTCGGCTCATCTAAGAAGAGCATTTCAGGTGAATTGAGCATCGCACGTACGAAGTTTAAGCGTATCTTCATTCCCTTTGAGTACTCTGAAACCATCTTATCCTTGTCTTCCCAGAGTCCTACTCGCTTCATTAAAGCCTCAACATCATTATTTTTCTTATAAAGTTTCAAGAAAAAATTGATGTTTTCCATCGCAGTCATTTTAGAGAAATGAATCGGCATTTCAAAGCTAACACCAATCGATTCAAAAAATGAATCATCAAGCTTCGATATATCGTCACCATTGTAATAAATAGCGCCTTTATAGTTTTCAAGTAGCTTGATTAAAATCTTTTGAGTTGTACTCTTACCCGCTCCACTAGGTCCTAAAAAACCAAAAATTTCTCCCTTACCAATTTCAAAAGAGATACCTTTAATGGTTTCTTCTCTATTCTTTGGATACGTAAAATGTAAATCCTTAACAGCAAACATATTATTCAATTCCTTTCTTTAAAATGTCAACGAGTTGCTTGACCATGCGGTCAATCTCAGTGAAATCAATGGTGTCTTTCATGAATTCATCTAGAGTAACCTTACTCATGAATTCAAGAAGAAATGATGCGAGAAACCTGGGATCAATATCCTTTTTAATCCATCCCTTTTTTTGATCATTTTCAATAAAACTTGCATAGAGTTCTGTTGCCTGCTCCATGGCTTTTTTGACTAAATTACTTTTCGTATAGTGTTCTGATGTAATCATTTTTTGTCCAGCCTTGACTAAATCAGGATAAGTTTTTGCAAAATAGAAGCCTTTTACGTAAATCTGATAAAAACGGTCTAGAAATGGAATTTCATTGTCACTTTGAAAAAGATTACCATAAAATTCATATTTTTTAATTCCAATATATTGATAGAAATAATTGTATAAATCATCCTTATCCTCAAAATACTGATAAAAACTTCCTCTAGGGATATTAGATTTTCTAATGATATTTGCAAGATTCAAGTGCTCATAGGTATGCATACCCATTTCTTCAATTGCAGCTTTCATAATGCGCTCTTGTTTTTCTTGTTTTAAATTAAAAAAAGTTTCTTTTGGCATCTCTTCACCCCAATATGACAACCTTGTCACATTTCTATTGTACACCTAAAAATAAAGGTTGTCAATAAAAAAAGAGAACAATTGCTTGCTCTCTAATGTAGGTGGATAGTTTATTTTTTAACCTTTATTTACAGCACTCTTTGGGTTCTTCATCGCAGCAAGCTTTTGGTTCATCTTCACAGCATGCCTTTGTCTCTTCCTTGCAGCATTCCTTTGAGTCTTCCTTACAACAATCTTTTTCGACAATTCTTCTAGAAACTAAAACCTTATAGAGATTGTCTTCAATCTTAAAGATTTCAACATTTTCAATTCCTGATAGCCCATTCACATAGTCTACCATCTTATTTTTTTCAGTAAACAATTTTACTTCATTAACCATGTTTACCTTCATCATTCTTCTCATGTGCTCTGGTCCATGACCATGCTCACGCATTCTTCTAAAATCTTCTGCTTTAATGAATATCTTTTTATCCATTTTATCACTCTCTCTCGCTCACACCTACGATTAGAATATACTGCTAGAATCTTGTCTTGTCAACTCTTTGATAACTTTACTTTGCATTTCCCATTTTGAATCTCTTTCGATATCCAAATAAGACCAACAATAATTAGAACTAACGATAATAATTTATAGGGTAATCCTGCAAGCGGTAGTGCAATCACTGAAAATGCGATACCAACACTTGCGAATACGGCAATGACACAAGAAGTACAACCATAGGTCAGTATTCCAAAGAAGACTGAGAAGAAGCCAAATGTAGATCCTTTTCCCTCCGTACCTTTAAGTTCTACCATAGAAGTACTTAAATTTAACAAGAACGCAGATAAAAAAGACATGACAAAATTCAAGATGATGTTTAGGATAACAAGGTACAAACCGTATTCAATAATCATATTTGGATAGCTCATATTGAGACCATCCACTAGTGTGTAAATCAAAATGAACACCAAAAAAAACAGAATGCCTTGGATAATATACTTTTTAGTTTTTTGCAAAGCGAATGCAGCTTGTAGCATGTGAAACTCCTTTGTTCATTATTTGGATTAATTTAAGTATATCATAGGATGGACATAAGTGCTTTGGATATGCAAAATGGACAACAGGCGCTATTTTTATTGACAAACAAAACTTGTATTATATAATATATATGTTATGGTTTATTATCATTATACAAATTGTTTACAATTGCTAAACCAATTACTCATTATATAGCCTCTCGTTTAAAGAGAGTAAACAAAGGAGTGCTCAAATGGCTGCATTGATTGAACTTAAGGATATAACTAAAGAATTTAATGGACATGTTGTTCTTCGCAGAATCGATTTAACAATCGAACAAAATGAATTTGTAACCTTATTAGGGCCCTCTGGGTGCGGTAAAACAACAACCTTAAGAATTATAGGAGGTTTTGTTGAACCAAGCGCAGGTGAGGTCCTTTTTGACGGAAAAAACATCCTCGACACTCCTGCACATAAAAGACCTACAAATACTGTTTTTCAACGGTATGCATTATTTCCTCATTTGGATGTTTTTGAGAATGTAGCTTTTGGTCTTCGTGTGAAAAACGATTCGTTATCTACCCTTGGACAAATTAGACAAGTCACAGATACCTATCAAGAGAAGATGAAAGCAACTCGAGACATCCAAGAGATTAAAGAGTTAAAAAAATCGTTAAGACTTGAAATTCAAATGCTTCGCGATCCAAATTCTGATCGAAAAAAAGAAATATCTGGACTTGAAAAGGCATATAAAAGTGAAAAAGATTTAAACATTAAAACTGAAATCAAGAATAGAATCAACTCAATCTATGACACATTCGTGACTAAAAAGACTAGAGAAAGAGAAATCAATGAGAAAGTCACTAAATATTTAACGATGGTTGGCCTTGAAGGCTATGAAACAAGACCTGTCCATAAGCTTTCTGGAGGTCAACAACAGCGGGTAGCAATTGCTAGGGCATTAATTAATGAACCTAAGGTTTTACTTCTTGATGAACCACTCGCTGCACTTGACTTAAAGCTAAGACAGGAAATGCAATATGAACTCAAAGAAATTCAAAGAAATTCAGGTATTACCTTTATCTTTGTCACCCATGACCAGGAAGAAGCATTGACGATGAGTGACAAGATTGTGGTCATGAATCAAGGTGAAATACTTCAAATTGGAACACCAGAGGATATTTATAATGAACCTGTGAATACATTTGTAGCTAAGTTCATTGGAGAATCGAATATCATTTCAGGAATAATGAAAGATGATTTCCTAGTCTCATTTGATGGTAGTGATTATGTCTGTGTTGATAAGGGATTCGCTAGAAATGAAGCGGTAGATATCGTGATTCGACCAGAAGATATTGATATACTTCCAAAAGGGGAAGGACTCCTTACTGGTGTTGTCGATAGCATCGCATTTAAGGGTGTTCATTATGAAATCGACGTCAAAACTAAGGATAGAATTTATACAATCCATACCACTGATTATGCCAAGGAAGGTACAACAGTCGATTTGAGGTTTGAACCTGAAGATCTTCATGTCATGGAGAAGTACTGATGCAAAATAATGAGATCAAAGCAAGATCAAAACCAAAGAAAAAATTTGAGTTCTATCTAAGCATCCCCTATTACATTGTTTTAATTACATTAGTTGTTATCCCTATCTTTTTAATGATTGTATCCTCATTTCAGTTTGATAACCAATCAGGAATTTATCCAATTAGCTTTACCTTAAATCATTATCTTGATTTTCTAAGAGCTACATCCTTTGTTAGAGCGATGACATCATCCTTGTGGATTGCTGCTGCAACGACTGTTGTAGCACTACTGATTGGGTATCCATTAGCCTATATATTAACTAGAATGAAAACGAAGACCCAAATTACTTTACTCTTATTAATTAACGCACCGATGTGGATCAATATGCTTTTACGTGTACGTGCACTCGAACAAATTATAAGAATGCTATTTCCGTTTTTAATTGATAGTTTTCCAGGGGTAGTGATTGGCTTAGTCTATATTTATTTACCCTTTATGGTACTTCCTATTTATGCAGTATTATCTAAGATAGATCCCAATCTTTTAGAGTCATCTGCAGATCTTGGTGCAAATAAGCTAAAAACAATCATCAAGGTTGTTATCCCATTAAGTCTTTCTGGCGTATTATCTGGTATTTTGATGGTTTTTCTACCAGCTGCGACAACCATTATTATCCCGCAATACTTAGCACCCTCACAAAATATTTATATGATTGGTACATTGATTGAAAAGAGTGTCATCAATAGTGGAAGAATATCCTATGCATCTGCGGTAGCAATTATATTGTCACTAGTTATCCTTGGAATCATCTACTACGTTAAAAAACTAGATAAATACAAGGGGGTCAACAGCAATGAAAAAGAAGCACATTAACCCCTCACAAATCATCTTTTTAATTCTTGTATTTCTATTTATTTATGCACCAATTATTTCAATTGCAGTATTTTCTTTCAACGAAGCCAACTCACTGACTCGTTGGGAAGGATTTACATTTGACCGTTATATCGCATTATTTAGTGATCGTGAGCTCTTTAATTATACAAACCCAAGACAAAGCATCGTATTTATGACCTTATGGATTGCTTTGATTTCAACTTTAGTTTCAACAATTCTTGGAACACTTGCTGCAATCGCTTTGACTCAAAGTAAAAAGCTAATTAGAGATATAACCATGACAGTGAATAACATTCCAATTGTGAGTCCTGAAATTATTACTGCAGTATCACTGCTTGTGCTCTTTGGTGCATTAAGCATCGCTCCAAGCTACAATACAATGCTACTTGCACATATTGCATTTTCAACACCTTATGTATTAATCACTGTATACCCTAAGGTAAAAAGCTTGGATCCGAATATCGCAGATGCAGCATATGACTTAGGTGCATCCCCATTTA
The DNA here is from genome assembly GCA_030656435.1 of Acholeplasmataceae bacterium. Taxonomy (GTDB): domain Bacteria; phylum Bacillota_I; class Bacilli_A; order Acholeplasmatales; family Acholeplasmataceae; genus Peloplasma. The sequence goes on from JAUSOA010000195.1 coordinate 11,595, forward strand.
AGGCATTAATTCTTGTGATACTACCTCAGATCAAGGTAGCAATCATCGCAGGTGCTGCAATTGCATTTACAATGTCATTTGATGATTTCATTATTAGCTACTTTGTAGCGGGATCATCTGGAGATAAAAATATTAGTATATATCTATATACAAATAGACTATCGCCAAAGCCAATTATTAACGCACTATCCACCATTATATTGCTGATTATTGGTGGTAAAATAACATATGATTATTTTAAAACGAACAAAAAGACGGAGGAATTAGAATGAAGAAAAGATTAATTTTAATCGTATTACTTATATTTACAGTTTTACTAGCATCCTGTGAACAAGGACCAGTATTAAGATTATATAACTGGGGTGAATATATTGATGATGATTTAGTGGCTCAATTTGAAAGTGAATATGGTGTGAGAGTCAAACAGATAGCTTTTGACTCCAATGAGGTTGCAGTTACTCAAATTAAAGCTGGTAACCAATACGACTTAGCAATTCCTAGTGATTACGCAATCGAGCAGCTTGCCAAGGAAAATCTAATACAGCAAATTGATTGGACACGAATAACGACATTCAATCCAACTACAGATCTAGCAGATGGACTATCTGCGATTTTAGATAAGGTTGCACAGGGTGCAGATGGATTCGATTTACTCGATTATTCAGTTCCTTATTTTTGGGGCAATGTAGGCATATTGTACAATAAAGAAGTCGTTGCTCAAGCGGATTTAGTTGGATGGAATTTACTTCATAACAATAGTTATAAAATCGCATTTTATAATAGTTCAAGAGATGCATTTATGCCAGCACTTAAAGCAACCGGTGCAGTCACAATCAATAATCCTACCACTGCTGAATTCAATGCAGCAGTTCTTTGGTTATATACCGGTTTAACTTCACAAACTGATGTCATCACAGATGATATATTTGAAGCAATGCTTCATCCAGCAAGATATGATGTTGCAGTAACCTATTCTGGTGATGCGAACTATTTAATGGGTGAAAATGACAAATTAGGTTATTTTACACCAGAAGAAGGCTCGAATGTTTGGGTTGATGGATTTGTTATTCCAAATAACTCGAATTTAGAACTCGCATATCAGTTTATTAATTTTATGCTTGAATATGATCATGCACTTCAAAACACAGAATACGTTGGCTACTCAACTCCTAGAAAAGATGTTTTTGAAGATGTCTTAGCTCCGGGTGGTTCATTTGAAGATTTCAGTGATTCCTACAATGTGAGAATCAATGATAATGATGAGGTCTATCGCTATAATGCAGTGTTAAAGGAACAAATGGACACAAAATGGCAGGAAATACTAGCAAATAAAGGATATGATGGTGAGGATGGTTTAGGTGTAACTACAGTGATTGCAATCGTCATTATCGCAGTACTTATAACCTCTTCAACTGCTTATGGTATCGTTAAAAAAAGAAAAAAAATATAAATATATCATATTTCTAAACGGTGAACTTAAAGTTTTCCGTTTTTTTTCTCTTTATTGATGTTGCTTAAAATAGTAATATAATATAAAATATTGATGTGATAAATAAACGCTGTACGTATATATAGACAGCATGAAATCAGGTTAAAAAATGACAGAGAAGAAATTATCTCCAAAAGAACATCAAAGAAGAAATTACATCCTAAGTGGAGACCTCTGGAAGGTCATTCTAAGCATCAGTGCTCCTTTAGCTTTATATGGGCTATTTAATTATCTATATGGATTCTTTGATTTAATCATGGTTTCTTATATTGGTGGCAATGAAGTCGCATCGGTTGTCTTTATCGATGAAATCAAGCAAGCAATTATGGCCTTTGGTGGTGGGATAGCAGCTGGTGGAACTGTCATAGTAGCTAGACATTATGGTGCAGGAAAAATAGAAGAAGCAAGAAGAAATGCTGGAGCTTCGTTTAGTCTTGCACTACTAGTCAGTAGTATTATCGTAATCTTTACCTTAATCTTTGGTAGACCTTTACTTCATTTACTTAATGCCCCTCAAGAAATTATTGATGCAGGCATCGGATATTTTAATATTCAAATGATTTCAACCTCATTAATAGCGGTCAATAGCGTCTTCATAGGCTTAGAAAAGGCGAAGGGTAATACTGCATTAATCCTTATCTTAAACATTATCGCGATGATTATTAAGTTAATCCTTTCTGCGATATTTGTATTTGGTATGGGATTAGGTGCAGAGTACGTTGCACTTGCAACCTTAATTGCACAGGGCTTACTGATGATTGTGGCATTAAAAATAATGTTTTCAAAGAATAACTCATTTCAAATTAAATGGAGGGAATTAGGAATTAAAAAGTATTATATACTTCCTATATTATCCTTATCAATCCCAGTATTCACTGGAAAATTTTTATTTAGCTTAGGTAAGGTCTTAGTCAATAGTATGGCTGCAGTCTATGGACCGCTTGCTGTTGCAGCATTTGGGATTGCGATGAAGCTTGGTGGAGGGCCGGGCTCAATTTCGATTATTTTTGAGGAATCAGAGATTAGTATCATCAGCCAAAATCTCGGTAATAGAAATTTGAAAAGAGCAATGAAGACTTATGTATTTTCTCATATGTATGCATTAATCGTGGGTGGTTCTGCATTAATTCTCGTTTCTAACTTTATGGATTCGATCATTCCTTTATTTACAACAAGTACTGATCCTTATTTTAGACAAATGATTCTAGATATTTATTTTTGGGAAAAGTTTTCTGTTTTAACATCTGCATCAATTGCTGTCATTACCGGAGTTTTTATCGGCTTTAAATATACTAAAATTGCGTTTGTTTTAAATGTTGCAAGACTCTTTATCTTTAGACTACCAGTCCTATGGCTTTTGCAGAAAACTGATGTTGGATATGTTGCACTTGGCCATGTAATGTTTATAAGCAATGCAGCTACCATGGTTTTAGCATTCGTACTACTCGGTATTTTCTATATGAAGATACGAAATTATGGGTATATGGACATGCATCTTGAATCATAGATAATCTTTATTAATGTATAAAAAATCAAATAGATTAACTAATTTTTCCTTCATAAGTATTCTTATGAAAGCGCATAACAAAAAAGTATTGACAACGGTTTCATAACATGATAAAATGAAAGTAGTAATAAACACTGTCCGTATATATAGACGGTTCAATAATAACTGTATTGACAACTGGAAAATAAAAGATGAGTTTCAAGTTTAAAATGTTTGAATTGATTGAATGATTTTGGTAAGATACCAATCCAATTTAAAGACTTGATACTTTTTTATATGTAAAAATTAAGGAGAAACTTATGAAATCCTTCATCCACGATGACTTTCTACTCCAAAGTGAAGTCGCAAAAAAACTTTATCATGAACATGCAAAAAAAATGCCTATCATCGATTATCATTGCCACTTAGATCCTAAAGAGATTTATGAAGACAAGAAGTTTAATAATTTATTCGATGCTTGGTTATCGGGAGACCACTATAAGTGGCGTTTAATGCGTGCCAATGGCGTTACAGAAGACTATATTACAGGAAATAAGCCTGATTATGAGAAGTTCTTGAAGTGGGCAGAAGTTGTTCCAGAACTCGTTGGTAACCCACTTTATCATTGGACACATTTTGAACTCAAAAGATTCTTTCATATCGATACACTGCTTTCCCCGAAAACAGCTGAAGCAATTTATCAAGAAGTCAATCATCATCTTGAAACACTCACTGCAAGAAAGTTAATCGAGATGAGCAATGTTGAAGTGATTTGTACAACAGATGATCCAATCGATTCTCTCGAATGGCATGAAAGATTAAATAACGATTCCAGCTTTAAAACAAAGGTACTTCCAGCATTTAGACCAGATAAGGCAATCAATATTGAATTATCATGGTTTCAAGAATGGGTTCTAAAACTGAGTAAAGTTGTGGGTTATCCATTATCTAATCTAGAATTATTTAAGAAAGCTCTCATAGAAAGAATTGATTACTTCCATGAAAGAGGATGCTTATTATCCGATCACGCACTCGATGTTGTCATGTATGAAAAAGCAACCCCTGAAGAAGTTGCAGCAATTTATGAGAAAGCACTTCATCATGAAGAACTATCCAGTCGTGAAATTAGAAAGTATAAGGGTTTCATGCTTGTATTCTTCGGAACTGAATATTACAAGCGTGGATGGGTACAACAGTATCATATCGGTGCACTCAGAAACCTATCGGAAAGAATGTTAAAAAATTTAGGTCCTGATACTGGATTTGATGGAATTAATGATGGATTAATAGCAAGACCATTATCCCATTTATTAGATGCCCTAGATTCAACAGGTGAACTACCTAAAACAGTGCTTTACACGTTAAATCCTAGAGACTTTGAAGTCGCGATTACAATGATTGCAGCTTTCCAAGGTGGTGGAATTCCAGGAAAGATTCAATTTGGTTCTGCTTGGTGGTTCTTAGATACAATCGATGGAATGACCAAACAAATTAAAGCGCTAGGAAATAATGGATTACTTGCTCGCTTTGTTGGAATGCTCACAGATTCAAGAAGCTTTCTATCGTATCCAAGACATGAATACTTTAGAAGACTTTTATGCAATATCATTGGTGAACAGGTATCACTTGGATATTACCCAGAAGATTATGACCTACTCGGAAAAATGGTTGAAAATATATCCTACACAAACGCGAAAACATATTTCAACTTTTAATTCATTTGATGGAGCAGTTAAAATTTGCTAAACAATAATTTTTTAACTGCTCCACCTCCTCTATCGAAAGCACTTTGGATAGAAGCGTAGGTACATAGGGAGTTTCATAGAAGCGAAAATTTGCCTTATCCCAGGAATCAAATCGAAAAGGCGATATGAAGCCTTCAAAAATACACTGATGAAAAATTGCGGATCCGAATTCTCGCCAAGGTCTAGCTAATATGATGGGATCTGTTGACTTATTAATAATTTTTGATTGATTAAAAATGATTCCATAGGAAAATTCTTCATAGGTGGATGGTGCAGCAATATATCCCTTACCTATAGAGACAATAGTTGATTGATCGAATAGTGCAGTACCACTTCCAAAGATATAATCAACATCACCTTCGATGTAACAGGATGTAAAGAAATGATGTAAATGCTTTGTGTGTCTTTCTTCTAATGGTAAGAAGTGATCGTAGCGCACCGAAAGATCTTTAGGTAATGGTCCTAAAAAGATAGTATCTTGATTCCCTAAAATTTTGCAGTTGATGACTCTTGTATGGTTTCCATAAAGGGTAAGAGCTACTGCTTGACCAATGGTTAGACCTGATCCTGCATGATTTTTAATGGTTAAATGATGAAGTTCACAATAATCTCCTAATATCATTAAAGTCGAAGTTCTAAACGTGTTATATAGAAGACCATCTTCATGCATCTTATAGGAATAATCGTTATTAGTTATTATCGATTCAGAAGAAGTTGAACCTATGATTTTTAAATGATTATGCTTTAAACGTAGCTTTTGGTTATAAATACCAGGCTCAAGGTATATAGTAATACCCTCGTTTAAAGGATAACCATCCAGTATTTCTTGAATGTTATCTCGTGGTTTTAGATGTAATGAAATCATAAGGGAAGCTCCTTTCAAGTCTACCTATATTATATAGAGGAGTTGTTAGTTTGACAATTAAAAAATTTATGACCTTTGATTTACTTGTCCTTTCGCTAATGGCAGTTGTTGTAGATGTCATTGGTTATTTTGCAAGTCAATCAGATTTAGTCTTCCTTTATGTAAGTTTATCGATTCCTGTGATTTTGATTGCCTATATTAGATGGGGAGTTAAAGGCTTAGCTATCAATTTAGTAATTATGATTCTTCATTTAATTCTTTATAGAGGAATTCAAGTGCTACCAATGATTGTTTATTTAATTAGTCTAGCCTCAATATCCATCTCAATGATTTGGTTTAAGATTACCAAAAAAGATCATATCAAAAATGAAATTCTACTGATTACAGTTTATTACTTCACAGCCTATCTCACACTCTTTTTGTTTCAAGCACTCGCGCAGTTTTTAGAAGGTGGAGAAATACAGTGGTTTACATTACTCATCAGACATAGTCTAAATATCATCTTAGGTTGGGTCATCCTAGTCATCGCATCAAAACAGCAAGACCTAATGGTTGATATGAAAACATATTTACTGAAGCAAATTAAAGAAAGAAAAGAAGAGGGAACCATTTCTTATGACTAACAAATACAATCCAGATTTAGAAAAGATGACAGTTGATGACATCAAACACGAACAGTTCCTCGAGGAAATTGAGCGTAAAAAATGGCATCGCTATTGGAATACAATTAAAAAGGATTGGCCATTATACGCGATGCTTGTTCCCGTTCTTTTATATTTCTTTATCTTCAGATATATGCCAATTTATGGAATTTTATCAGCATTTAAAGATCAAAGACTACTTACAGTTTCCATTGGCAATAGTCCATTTTCCGGGTTTTACGCATTTCGTTCTCTGGTAGCAGGAGATTATGCTAAGGATTTCTGGCAGGCATTTCGAAATACGTTCGCAATTTCGATGTATGGTTTAATTTTTGGATTTCCTGTTCCGATTATCCTTGCCTTATTCTTTAGTGAAATCAAGAGTGACGTCTATCGAAGTATTGTTCAGATATTATCTTATTTACCTAAGTTTATTTCGACAGTTGTTATTACATCGATTATCACTTTAATGCTTTACGGTGGTACACCTCATCAATCCCCTGGTGTTATAGCCGATATTCTAATGAAAATTGGTATGATTCCTGAAGGATCTCGAATGCTTTTACAGCCTCAATACTTTAGATCTATCTATATCATCTCCGGTATATGGGAGGGTGCGGGATATGGATCGATTGTATTCTTTGCGGCAGTCATGGCAATCAGTCCTACCAACTTTGAAGCAGCAAGAATTGACGGAGCATCAAAGCTTTCTCAAATTCGTTATGTTACATTACCCGGTATGGCTCCAACACTAACCATTATGTTAATTCTTAGAATTGGTGAAATCTTAACCGTTGGCTATGAGAAGGTATTGCTACTTTATAATGTAGATACCTATTCGACTGCGGATGTCATCTCAACCTTTGTCGCACGTGTTGGTGGTTTGATGAATCCAACAGGTAGTGTCTTAAATGTTGCTGCATCTGCTGACTTATTTAATTCAATCATTGCGATGTTCTTAGTCTTAGGTGCTAACTTCATCAGCCGTCGTGTCTCTGACACATCGTTGTTCTAAGGGGTGAGAAAATGAAGAGACTAGACCGTTCAGAATTAATCTTTAAAATTATTGCTTATTCATTTGTTACCTTATTTGCTTTGGCTGCATTATATCCATTCATTTACACGATTTCAGCAGCTTTATCAGGAAAACTTGCCTTCAATAGAGGAGATGTAGTCTTTCTACCAGTTGATTTTCAACTTGATGCGATGATTGCAGTTATTTCAGAAAAAGCATTTTGGAATGCCTATACAAACACACTATTCTATACATTCTTTGGTACGATATTCTCCATGGCATTATCAATTGCTGCAGCCTATGCACTTTCAAAGGAACGCTTGGTATTTAGAAGACAAATTAACTTCATTATTGTATTTACGATGTGGTTTTCTGCAGGGTTGATTCCGACATTCTTAAATTACCGAATGTTTGGTGTTGATTTTCGATGGGGTATCATTTGGGGATTCGGTGTTCAAGCGTTCAACGTTATTCTACTTAGAAATTACTTTTCCGGAGTTTCTAAGGAAATTGAAGAAGCTGCGATTGTCGATGGCGCTAATGAATTCCAGGTTTTAACCAATGTGTATTTGCCGATGAGCAAATCGGCACTTGCAACAGTTACACTGTTTTATGCATTATCAAGATGGAACGGATTCTTTTGGAATTTAATATTGGTCAACAACAATATTGAGCATCCACTTCAAGTTTTCCTAAGAAGATACTTGACAGAATTCCTAAACGATGAAAATGCTTCGATTACTGATTTACCCTATTCGCCATACTCATTTATGTATGCGATGATCGTGATGTCTATTATCCCTATAATCATTGTTTATCCTTATTTGCAAAAGTACTTTGCAAGAGGAGTCAATGTTGGTGGGGTTAAGGAATAAAAAATTTAGAAAGAAAAACGGAGGAAAGAAAAGTATGAAGAAAGTTATTGGACTAATAGTATTACTATTATCCCTTGTTGCTTTAGTCGGTTGTATTAATGATACAGACCCAACTGAACCAACAGAAAAGACTTTAGTTGCAATCACAGTCACTAGTGCACCAACTCAAGTCATTTACGAACTTAACGCTTCAGCTCTTAGCACAGCTGGTTTACAAGTTCAAGGTATTTACAGTGACGGTTCTACTGCAATTTTGACAGCAAGTCAATATACAATTAGCGGTTTTAACGCTGCCACATCAGGTGCGAAGACAATCACAGTCACTTCTGGAACAAAGACTGCTACATTTACAATTGTTGTAAGTGATCCAGCAGCTGC
>JAUSOA010000078.1 GCA_030656435.1 Acholeplasmataceae bacterium
AAGAAATGTTTGGTGATATTCCATTCGATAAATTTATTTATCACAACTGGAGAAATGATGTTGTTAAAATTGGAGAAGCACCGAAAGAATTCTTATTAGAAATCTCTGAAGGTCTTTGGGATGAACCCGTCAATTTTGAAATCAATAAACTGATTATGGATGAATCCTATGATTTAATTATCTCAATCGGACAAATCATTCCTCATGAGGTTGTAGGAATCGCAAATCACTCTAAAAATCTATTTGTTGGATGTGGAGGAAAGGATATTATCAATTCCTCTCATATGCTAGGCGCTGTTTATGGAATGGAACGGATGATGGGTAAAGATCATACCCCAGTACGTAAGGTCCTAGATTACGGTATGAAACACTTTCTTAACAATCGCCCAATTATGTTCGTACTGACTGTTACAACCGCTCCAGGAGGGAATACTCAGACTCATGGACTCTATATTGGAAGCGAAAGAAAAGGATTTGAACTCGGTATTGTAAAAGCTCAAGAAAAAAATCTAATTTTTTTAAATAGAGGAATTAAAAAATGTGTTGTTTATCTTGAGCCCAAGGAATTTAAGAGTACTTGGTTGGGTAATAAAGCGGTTTACCGCACAAGAATGGCAATCCTAGATGGTGGAGAACTATTAATTCTCGCGCCAGGAGTCAATAAATTTGGCGAAGATCCCTATAATGATGAACTCATCAGAAAGTATGGTTACCAAGGTAGACTTAAGGTGCTTGAACTATTTAGAAATGATGAAATACTCAAAAAGAATATGAGCATTTCTGCTCATTTAATTCATGGCTCATCTGATGGAAGATTTTCTGTTACCTATGCTGTAAAAAATATTACACAAAAGGAAATTGAAGGTGTATATTTCAATGCTGCTGATTACGATGAAATGGTAAAAAGATATGATCCAGAAAAATTGAAGGCTGGATGGAATATTATGGATGATGGCGAAGAAATTTTCTATATTCCAAATCCTGCATTGGGTCTTTGGATTGATAAAAACAGATTTTAAATTAGATGATGATAAGCATTGGCTATCAGATAGCGAGTGCTTATTTTTATGAAAAGCAATAAAACATGAAGAAAATAGAGGAAAAAATAATGAGCAAAGAATTAAAAAATAGAAGTGAAATTAGAAAAATGATTTTAGCGAGCTTTTTCATCGCACTTGGGATTGTATTACCCTTTGTTACAGGGAATATCGCAATTCTTGGTTCAAGATTTCTACCAATGCACATTCCTGTTTTATTTGCAGGTATCATTTTAGGTTGGAAATATGGTTTACTTGTTGGTTTAATCACACCTTTACTTCGTGCTGTGACCATTGGAATGCCACCTCTATTTCCTGTAGCAACCGTGATGGCATTCGAGTTAGCTACCTATGGTTTTTTAATTGGATTATTTTATAGAATATTGCCTAAAAAATATGTGTTTGTGTTCGTTTCTTTGATATTAGCGATGATTGGTGGTAGAATTGTATGGGGGATAGCTGCATCTTTAATCTATCCGCTTGCAGGATTTAACTTTAATTTTCAAATATTTCTTGCAGGTGCATTAATCAATGCAGTACCGGGAATTATCTTGCAACTCATCTTGATTCCAGCCTTATTTATAGGATTGAAGAGAGCAGATATTATTACCGAGTAAGGAGTTAGTAATGAATAAAAATATTGATCAGATTTCATTCTTTCATTTAGATGAAGAAGTCGAGACGCAAAGTCTCTTCATAGGTTCAATTCAATCATTAAGCCAATCTTTAGTCATTGTTGAATTGAAAAGTAGCGGAGTTTATTGGATAAATAATAAAACGATAGAAAAACTCATAAGTATTACAAAGGATAAAGAGTCTTTAGAGGGAAGAAATATTCAAAATGATATAACAAAAAAATTCACATTTCCTTTCTCATATTTCATTGTCCGAAAGGATTGGGTCGGAAAGCTTTATGTTTTCAGCGCGATTGATACCCTATTGATGAAAGAAAAAAAGATTGCAATTGCACTTGATGGTAATGCTTCCTCTGGTAAAACTTCATTTGGAAAACTGCTGAATCAAGTTTATGATTGTAATTTATTTCATATCGACAATTATTTCCAAAAGCCAGTTCAAAATCAATATGATGAATATTCTCATTATGCCAGAAACATTAACTTTAATCGAATAAGAAAAGAAATCCTAATTCCGATTGAAAAAAAAGAAGAATCGATTATTCAAAAAATGGATTTTAAAACACATACATTATCTGAACCTATTACAATGCCTTATCAAAAGCTATCGATTATTGAAGGTGCTTATAGTATGCATCCCTATATTATTGACAATTACGATTTAAAGGTCTTTATGAAGGTATCCTATTTTAATCAAATCAAACGAATTTATAAGCGTAATGGATTCAAGAAACTTCTAGAATTCATGAGAAAATGGATACCCATGGAAAATAAATACTTTAGAAGGTTAAAGATTGAATCTAAGGCAGATATCATTCTAAAAAGTGTAAAGTAAAAAAAGTAACATCTGAGTTGAAGAAACTCGGATGTTTTTCTTTTTTATGCCCTTAAAAGAACAAAGGAAAGTGATTCTATGTTATAATTAATAATTGGTGAACAACGGTGAATAAAGACGAAAAAAAGCGTAATTTAATACTGAATGACCCCAATATCTATAAAGGTCTTTTTTTGTTATCTATACCCTTAATGCTCAATAATTTTATCAAAACCATTCATGATGTCATCGACATGTATTTTGTTTCTGAGATACCTGGATTTTCTGCAGATGCTGTAAGTGCGATCTCACTAACTTTTCCAGTCGTATTTACATTTATATCCTTGGGGATTGGTTTAAGTGCAGCAGGAACCGCATTAATTAGCCAACAAGTCGGTTCAGGACAAAAAGAAGATGCGAAAAAGTTTGCAAGTAATCTAGTGATTCTTTCCTTAATTGCTGGTGTCATATTAAATATTTTTTCATTTTTTGCTGCAGGACCTATTATGGAATTGATGGGAACCGAAGGCTTTGTTTATGATAATAGTGTTCAATATTTAAAAATAAGATCCTTCGAATTACCAGTTGTCTTCTTATTTTTCGCGTTTACTGCAATTAGGCAATCCTCAGGAGATACTGTAACGCCGGTTATTTATGGTGTATTTACAATGGTTGTTAATATCATTTTATCTCCTATCTTAATTTCAACATTCAATATGGGTGTTCCAGGTGCTGCCTATGCAACACTGATTGCCAATGTGATTATCATGCCAGTTGGCTTATTACAACTTTTTAAATCAAAAACAGGTGTAACCATTTCTAAAAAGTATTTAATATTAGATAAAAAAATAAGTCATTCTTTAATCAAAACTGCGATACCAGCATCGTTTGGTCAAGCCTTTACTGCAATTGGCTTCGCGATTATGAATGGAATCATCGTATCCTATGGTGTTCAGACAGTTGCAGCATTTTCCGTCGGAAATAGAATTAGCTCACTCATTTTACATCCAGTGATGGCAATTGGAGGAGTGCTTGCTGCATATCTAGGTCAAAATATAGGAAATAAAAACATACCAAGAGCCAAAGAGACATTTAAAAAGGCAATGATACTTTCTGTAGGAATCATGATCTTAGGAAGTTTATTGATGCTTGGATTTAGAGAATATCTAGCAGGTTTCTTTATCAAGGATGACCCAGTAGCTTTAGCATTAACTGCTGAATATATGTTTTACCTACTGATTGGACTTCCTTTGATGGCTGTTTTTCAAACCTACATGGGAGCATTCAACGGGACAGGAAACACAAAATATACATTTATTATATCGACAACAAGATTATGGATTCTTCGAATTCCACTCGTATTCTTATTTAAATTTCATACCGAATTAGGAAGTAGTGGTATTTGGTATGCGATGTTGATTAGTAACGTTTTAATCATGTTTGTTGGAATGTTCTTGTACAAAAAAGTCGATTTTAAGCCGAAAATTAAAATAAAGAAGGATACTTCTCAACTGATTGAAGAATACGAGTAAAAATAACACAAACTCCGGTTTGTGTTTTTCTATCCTAAAAATTGGCATCTGTAAGCTAAAAATGATATACTTTATATATAAGGAAATGGATAATATGAGAAAAGAATTAGCTCAAAAGTCAATACCACAAATCATTAGAACAGGCTTAATGTGTTTTATTTCGCAACTTGTAGCTTTTTCATTATGGTCTTATTATAATTATCAAATCTACAGCATGCCTAATGTTATTTTAGTTATCTTTATTGTTTTTGTTGTCATCATGATTATGCTCTTTATTCTTGTCATCCTAATGATTTCAAATCCCAAGGTGATGATGGAATATGATCAAAGATCCATCTATATTTACAACCGAAAATTAGATGCACAAATCATTAATTATCAGGACATTGTTAATGTGAAAGCTTCCATTAATATTTGGGCTAAACCATTTCTAATCTACACATCCCTAATCATAGAGACTAAAGATAAAGAGTATATCGTTAGAAATATCGAAAAAATGGATGAAGTTAGAGATATGATTATGCATCTTGCGTTTGAAATAAATGAACAACAATAAAAAAAGCACAATGTGCTTTTCAGACTGTTGAAAAAGTACTTTTCATTGAGAAAGGTGCTTTTTTTGTTTATAATCGAAAAGTTATCCACAAAGTTGTGAAAAATTTCCCATAAATCTTATCAAGGCTTCTTCTATTTTATAAAATAGGAATAAAAGGTA
>JAUSOA010000204.1 GCA_030656435.1 Acholeplasmataceae bacterium
ATTTAATAATTTACCAATATATCCTTTAGCATTACTCAAGCGACCATTTTTAACTAAATATGTTAAAGAATTGACAGCAAAGAATATAGTATTTGAGTGAACCATTTTATCAAGTTTGTGTTCAATTTCATCAAGTGTAAAACCTTCGTCAATCATTCTTTTTGCTTCCAAAGCGAATACTCCTTCAGAAAAACAAACCGTCTTGGAATCAAATATTTTGATTTTTAGTTTTCCTTCAAATTCTTTAGAAGCTAATACACATGAATTATACGTACCGCTCATTTCAGACGATATCGTCACAACAAATATTTCTTCTGCGCCTGCATCTAGATGTTTTTGAAATAAATTTACTACTTCACCAACAGATGGTTGACTTGTTTTGGGTAATAAATTCCCATCATTTTTTAACATTTCATAGAATTTTTCTGCCTTTAGTGTCAATCCGTCTTCATATTCTTGATTTTTAATTTGTATTTTAATACGGAGTATTTCAATCTCATTTTTGTGTGGATAATAGTCTAATCCGCCTGTAGATGTGTTTATGACGATTCTTTTATTCATACCTTTCCCGCCTTCATATTTATTATATTTTTTATTTCATTTATAAGCTAATTGGTAAATCCAATAGTAACTTTGATAATTCTTCAACAGACTTCGCAATAAAATTGGGCTGTGAACTTTCTAAAACAGCTGTTGTCTCGAATCCCCAATCTACAGCAATAACATCTACACCGATAGCTTTGCAAGCAAGCACATCACGAACTTCATCTCCAATATAAACCGCATCATCTGAATTATATCCGTATTTTTTCAGTATTTTCTTTATTATACGTTTTTTCCCCTTCATTGTAGCTTTCCCTTCAATGAAGGAGAAAATGTTAATTTCATTCCCAAATAGAAATTCATTTATGTTTGGAATACTATTTGAAGAAACGATTGCTAGTTTTATATCGTTATCTATCAATTTAAACAAAAGTTCTTTCATTCCAGGTAACAGTTCACATTCCTGAACATATTCCGATGCTATTTCCCGTGACTCTTTGTACAATTTTGGAATACTGTATAATGGAATGCCAATTCCCAATATCTGTTTTATACTGGTAAAAGACTTTAATTGTCTTAGTTCCTCAGTTGATAGTTCCTTAAGATTATACTTATCAGAAATTTTTTTATAGATTATTTCAGATAAATTAATATTATTAGTTAAAGTTCCATCTAAGTCAAAAATTACTAATTTTTTCATTCTCTCTACCTACTTTCATAAAAAATAAGTTATCTTAATAAAGTAATAAATTTAGTATTTAAACAGGAATATCTTTTTTTGTAAACCAGATTCCGCCAGTTGTAAAACACATTATTGAAACTAATATTAGAATAATAAACTGAAATATATAGTTTGATGAGCCATCAAGAATCGCTGTTGTATTGAAAAGTGAAATCATTGTAATTTTATTGAAGAAGCCCATAGGCTCAATTCCGATGCCCATATTCATGAATAGATCTGATCCAAATAATCCAAGAATTTTTGAAATAAAGAATAATAATGCAAACCCACCACCAAGAGATAATGAATATTTGGAGTAGTTAAAAATGGCAGAAAACATATATGTTATTGATCCCATTGCAATAGAGAAGAATAATAAACCCAAATTCAATAATAATATTTCATCTACTGCTAAAGAATTATCAATTATTATTGCTAAAATGACATCAACAATCGCTGTAAAGAAGAACATTAGTACTAAAGATAAAACAATAAAAATCATTTGCGTAATAGCTATTTTTGATCTCTTAATTGAAGTAGATAAGATGAAAGCCATTGATCCTCTATCAATTTGACTTGCAAATAACTTATTCCCTACAATTACAGTATATACTAACGGCATTAAGACCGCTACAACAGGGTAAAATATAGAACTGACAAGAACATTTCCGTCCATTGATGCCAATCCTAATAAAATATCAGGATTTATTCCAATGGAAGTAAAGAGACCTTCAATAGTCAATCCAGATGCTGCCAACGCTTGAATATAGGGTATTAATACATTTGGATCTGTATCACTCGATACTGTTATGGACCCCATTGCAAATTTGATAACAATATAGAGTAAACTAACGGTTAAAGTTGCTACTAGCCAAAGGCCCCAATTTGATTTAATTGTTTGTTTTAATAATGGCATACTAATCATTTTTTTTCACCTCAGTTATCTTTTTAAGAAAGTATTTCTCAAGAGTATACTTCTCCTCTTTAATATATTTCAAATCATACTTTGTTAATGTTCTCATAAATTTGTTTATTTGTTCATCCAAAATCTCTACTGTAACTTGACAATGATTGTCTTTTTTAGAAATCAAATTAAACGGTTCTTTCATAAACTCCTGATAATCTTCAATACATCCAAATTCAATTTTATATGTTTTCATTTCATTGTGATGAATTGCTTCCATTTCAACAATATCAATAATTCTTCCATTATGGAGAAGTGCAATGCGATCACATGTCTTTTCCATTTCCTCGAAGACATGACTACTCATAAATATTGTTGTTCCTCTTTGTTTTGCTTCTATCAAAATATCAACAAAGTTTTCTCTCATTAATGGATCAAGTCCAGTAGATGGTTCATCAAGAATCAAAATATCGGGTTTTCCCATAAATCCGGATACAATTGCCGTTTTTTGTTTCATTCCCTTACTCATGTGTTTTAGATTTGCAGTAGTGTCTAATCCTAATTTCTTGATTAGATAGTTAGCATAATCCATATTCTTTAGTCCAATCATTTCGGCTTGACTTTTTATAAATGCGTTTCCATCACCTATATCAGGAAATGAAATATCGCCTGGAATATAGCCGATATGTCTCATCAAATGCTCAGTATTATAATTTACCTCTTGATTTAAAATCATAACTCTTCCGAAATCGGGTTTTATAAATCCCATAATATTTCTAATTGTTGTTGTTTTACCGCTTCCATTTGTTCCTACAAAACCAAATATTTCACCTTTTTGCACTTCTAGATTTATATCAAATATACCTCTGGATAACCCATAATCTTTTGTCAAATTTTGAATTTCTATAATGCTCATAATTGTTGTTCAACCTCACTAACTTTATAATAACTTAAAAAATAGTCTTCAAGTGTAAATTTAGATTCCGAGAAATATTTTATTTCATAATTGGATAAAGTCTTTATCAATTGATTTATTTCTTTATCGTTTATTGCAATCCTAATTTTTCTTTTTTCCTTATTACTATAGATTATATTCATATTTGATTTTATAAATTCTTCATAAT
>JAUSOA010000208.1 GCA_030656435.1 Acholeplasmataceae bacterium
ATAGAAAAAACCACGTTTCAATGGACTATAATAGTAACTTGCAGGTATGTGATAGTTATATTCAGTTGTTATCAAATAAGAAGAAACTTGAACTTGTTAAATTATACAAATGCTATACTTTTTTATGCATGGAAAATGAAAAAGGGTTTGATGAATTAAGTGGCGATATTAAATCACCTGAGAATTATATGATGATTTTGTATTACAAGTTAATTCTCAATATAGAAGCAACTAATGAAGTATTTTTACCATTATATGAGGAGTTCATTAATCATAAATTTAAGGTAAATGGTGCTGGTGTCTTTTTTGTTCTGAAAAAAGAGGTTGATGTGTTGAGAGAATTCTTGGTGAATCAAACTCCAATTTCAAACAAGAGCATTTTGAATCATCTCCAAAAGTCTAAATTACCGCAAATTAAAAGAGTATATAATAAAATGATTGAATAAGTTATGATTGCATGACTACAACTTTTACTTTTAGAACCCTTTGTTAAGCCATTTTGTAGGGGTGCTAAAATAGCTGTCAAGGGTGCAAATTCACGTTAATAATTGCATAATCCCACAGTTCTAATATGGAAGGTTTAGGTGATCATATGAGAAAGTTAAGTATATTTCATAGAATAAACTCTATAACTATGCTTGTGAATTTCATGTTTCTAATAATAATTGTCTTTACAAAACAAGTTACTTCAATAATAAGTATAAAAATAGTATTCGCATTATCACTAATCATCGTTTTAGTTTTACAAATTATACTAGCTTCAAGAATTAGAAAGAAAATTCGCTCAAAAAAGAGAAAAGAAAATATTGAATTCTATTTAAGTTTAGCTGACACGATTGAAAAAGAGTTTAATGACAGTATCACTAAAAAAGAAGTTTTAATGGAGGAATCAGCAGAGTATAAGTATTTCTTCAAGTCAGATTACATAGAATTCACTTTGTGGTTTGATGACTTCTTTATTGCATATTTAGAGAAATATAGTCAATTGAATCACTATCACTTCAGCTCATGGGATTATCAAAATCGAAATATTGATTTAATCAAAAAAGAGATACGAGAATTATTGAATGGTGAATACTTATTTGGAGATATATTTTATAATAATTTTAAATTGGCTACTAATTTCTTTATCAATTTAAAAGAAATGGATCCGCATATTTTTCACGATCTAGATAGTATTTTGGATGACTTTTTCGATGAACCAGTATTTCATGAAAAAGAATATCGATTAAAACTATATGGTAGTAAAAAGTTTGGTGAGACTGAAGTAATCTGGAAACGTAAGAACTAGTTCGTATGTAATTTAATATTGAACTAAATCAAGTAATACAAGATCGGTACAATGACTTTTAGCAATCATTTTAAACTTATCCCCTTAAGCCATTTTACACTAGTCAACATATTTTAGACACCCCTAGTTATTTTGCCTTTGACTTATGTCCATTTAAAAACATTTCTTTATATTGTTTTGGTGTTAAATAGCCTAAAGAATAAGCTGGTCTTTCTTCATTAAAGAATTTGATGTATCTTTCAATCACTTCAACTGGATCATCAGATTCTTTAATACTAAAATCGTTAAATAGTTCCTCTTTCATCCAACCAATAATCGATTCCATTGCTCCATTATCTGTAGGTGTACCTGCACGGGACATTGATCTTATGATATGATAAGAAGGTAAGAGTTCATTAAAGCTCTTCGAGGAGTATACAGAACCTTGATCCGTGTGAAGAATCATTTCTAGGTCCTGATACTCTTTTTTTATTGCTATGAGTTGGTTTAGACCTTCAATATAACTATTTCTATCGCCTCGTCTTTTGGCGAGTCCATAGCATATGATTTCATTGTTCCAGTAGTCCATATAAAGTGTTAACTCATAATAGATACCTTGACAGAAGAATGCTGTCATATCGGAAACCACACATTGAAATGGTCCATCGATATTCATGTCTGCAGTTAGTAAATTGGCATAAATCTTAAAGTGGTCTCCTGGTTTTCTATATTTATAATGCTTAGAAATGCTTACGATACCGACGAACTTGCAAACACGATGCGCGTATTGATCTGATAGAATTAAGCCTAAATCGAGCCTTATTTTAGCGTTTAACCACCTATATCCATGATTAGGGAATAGTAGGTGATACTTCTTGAATAGATTGATATTAGAAACTCTGGTAATCATCTTTTCTGACGGTTGATTCACTCTGCTTCTCCATTTGTAAAAGCTGCTTCGGTTGACATGCATATATTTACATAATGTCTTGACAGGGAACTCATTAGAAAGTGTATAGATCACTTCGAACTCTTTTTCTTTAAAATAGTGAATGCCTTTGTTAGCCCACCCCCTTTCACTTCGTAGCCTTTTTTTGCTCTTTCAGCCTCGATCCTTGCTTTGATGACTTCAGCGATTAACTGTTGCCTTGATAGTTGACCGAGTTCCTCAAGAGATGAATGCTTGGATTTAGCGAGTGCATTTTGTATCTCGCTATCATTATCGAGTGGGGGTAAATCATGGGTATCACGGAAAAGACGCATATAATCTCTAGCTGTGTAAAGATTGACTTCATAGAGTTCTGAAGCCTGTGCGACAGTGATCTCTCGTGTATAGATTTTTTTACCGATGTCTAATCGTTGTTCTTTAGTGTATTTCATAGTGACCTCCTTGCCTACATTATAAATCTTAAATGATTCTTTGTATTACAGGGGGTGTCTACTTTTATATTACCAGTATACTTTATTAAGCCATTTTTATAGGGGTGCCAATTTTATCATTAGGGGTGCCAAAAAAATCAGCAGGGTGCCAAAATTTTAAGTGGGGTGCCAATTTGTATTAAAATAGGTAGCATCACACAGTTTAGAGGTGAAGATTTGTACAACCACATAGACTCAAGCATAGGTAATTTAAGTTCGGTTGGTTACTTTTCCAAAAATGCAATTATTGATAGAATTGATCAACAATTAAGCTGGGATTTTGGTGGTTTTTGTGGTACACCTCCAACTGATCCTATAATTTGTGGTGGAATAGGACAACCACCATGTATGGTAATTAATACCGAACTTTTAAATGAGTAGGTGATTGTATAATGAAACTTAAAAGAAAGCTAATTAGAGAAATAATTCAAGTGATATTTATTCTTATACCTGTAATATTTTTTATGATTGCAATACCATCCCATAGTGTTTTAAATTTCTTAGTTTTATGGTTTCTTGAATTAATCAATAACATAGTGCTAAGCGCTGTTATTTATTTCTTTCTCTTTTCTTTGATTTCCACATATATTTCGTATCATATCAGCAAACAAAATAATGTACAGTTTTTAAGTGAAAAAAACATCTCAATCTATTATAAATTAATAATTCTTATTGCCATAACTGTTATCTTTTCAATGCTTATGATGACAATTTTTACTAGCAATAAATACTCAATCAATAGATTTTTAGCTGTTATGCTTATTTCATTTATTGTTTACTTATTGATTTATATACCATCTCTTTTTGTTGAAATGATTGAAAACTCTCGCTTTTTATCATTTATATATCTTTTACTTATCCATCTCACGGTTCAATTTGTACTATTTCTACCATTTTATCTCGCTTATTTTATGCAAGGCGTATAGGGGAATACAATGAAGAATATTCTAAGAAATACATCAGTTTATATGCTTCAAATTGTGTGTATATTCTTGCCATTTCTTTTACTCATATTTATTGTTCAGTTAGAGCGTTTGCTGCATTTAGGATGGACAGGTTATACTAAGTTGGACAGAATTAGAACAAACAAGTTAAACTAGATTTATAAAAAAGAGAAGGTTTAAATAAGTTTCTATCATAAAAATACCTCATGCTTTTGCTTGTCTGTGAAAACATGTTTGTATAACATACGTACAGACCATGCCTTTTGACAAAGCAATTTCGTATTAACCATACATACTTATTTAGACAAAATTATCAGTAAAATATGTTTACACATCGAAAAAAGTCTAGTGTGACCAAACATATTTTGGTCTAAAATATGTTACATACCTACATTTTACAGCATAAATTCAAGCAATGGGAGTAACTCCACGCACGTAGAAACGATATCATTGCTTTCTTTAAAAACATCATAAATAGAGCTGTTTGCAATAATATTTATTAGTTACGTATGCTTTGAACATAAATTAAGGCACTTTATAAGTTAAAA
>JAUSOA010000216.1 GCA_030656435.1 Acholeplasmataceae bacterium
GTCTCGATGTTTTACCTGATGCCAAATATGGTCATCACGATGCCATATGACGCTAAAGAAGCAAGTAATCTTCTCTTTTATGGCTTTATGAAGCAAAAGAGTCCATTTGTGATTCGCTATCCAAGAGGTACTGTTTTATTCAATAAAGATGAAGAACTTATCTCATTTGAGGAGATTTCTCCAACATGGACTTATCTCAAAAAAGGCACTAAGATCAATATGATTTCATATGGTCCTTCCTTGGATTTATTGATTCAAGCTGCAAGTGATTTAAGCTTAGATGCATCGATTATCAATGCGAGATTTATTAAGCCTATCGATATAGATATGCTTCATGAAATATGTCAGACAAATCAACCAATCTTTGTTTATGAAGAGTGCTCGAATGCAGGGTCTCTTTACCCGCAAATTTTGAAGTTTATGGCGAAGCACGAATATAAAAATAGAATTTTAGAAATGTCAATAACGGATCAAGTTGTTGAACATGGTCATTATAAGGATATCTTAAAGCATTTAAAGATGGATCTTGATTCAGTTAAGATTTCTTTAAAGGAATTTTTAAAATGAGACTAGACCATTATTTAGTAGAACATCAAATTGCGAAAACAAGAAGCCAGGCCACAGATTTAATCAAGCGTGGTCTTGTTTTAGTTAATGATGAGGTTGTTACCAAGGCTGGATATGAAGTTTCTACTCATTTGATAAAATTAACTGAAGAAGTCCTATATGTAAGTCGTGCTGGAGAGAAATTAAATCAAGCTATTCAAGAGTTCAATATTAGCCTTCTTGGTAAAATTGTGATTGATATTGGTTCATCAACTGGTGGATTTACAGATTGTGCACTTCAATCTGGTGCTTCAAAGGTATATGCTTATGATGTTGGAACCAATCAAATGGATAGTAACCTTAAAAAAGATCCAAGAATAGAACTACACGAAGAAACCAATATATTAGATGTCAAAATCCCTGAAAGTGATGTTATTTTAATCGACGTATCATTCACATCGATTAAACCGATACTAAATCATATCCAGGGCTTTAATAAAGAAATTATCGCATTAATCAAACCACAGTTTGAGGTAGGACATATTCATTTCAAGCAGGGTGTTGTTAAGGATATCAAAAGACAAAAAGAAGTTTTAACTGATGTGTTAACCTACGCTCGCTCGCTAGGATTTTCGATTAAAGATTTAAGAAAAGCAGATTT
>JAUSOA010000079.1 GCA_030656435.1 Acholeplasmataceae bacterium
AAGAAATCTCTTTTAAACATGTCGAAAAATAGATATTTTGGACAAGTTATCCACATCTTACAAGCATTATGAAGAAAAAAGGACTGTTCCGTCCATGAAGAAATCTAACTCTTCATTTCGTTACAGTCCCTTTATTTTTTATATATGGATGATGTTTTCGAAATATATACAAAAAATACTTTCAAGTTCAAAGCACCATAATGTTAGTAAAAAAGGTAAATATTAGTATTTAAGACTTGCAAAAATAGTAAAGAGTGAGTAAACTATTATTGATAGGTAAAGAAAGCCTTTACATACTCAAAAAAAAAGGAGAAAAAGAAGAAATGAAGAAAATTTTATTAGTATTCGTTTTACTAGTAACTGTTGTTGCGTTAGCTTCATGCGGTGCTAGAACATATGAAATCGCTATGATCACTGACTCAGGTGACATTGACGACCGTTCATTTAACCAAGGTACTTGGGAAGGTATCGTAGAGTTTGCAGAAGCAAACAGCAAGACATATAAGTATTATAAGCCAACTGAAATTAGCTTTGATGCTTATGTAGCTGCAATTGAACTTGCAGTTAAAGGTGGAGCAAAAGTAGTTATTACTCCAGGCTTCTTATTTGAAAACAGTGTTCATAAGGCACAAACTTTATTCCCAGATGTAATGTTCGTAATTATTGACGGTGCACCACACAATGTCAATAACTGGGGTACTATGGGTACTTATGATGATGCTGCACCAGATTTCACAATCGCTGACAATACACTTTCAATCTTCTTCCAAGAAGAACAATCAGGTTTCTTAGCTGGTTATGCAAGTGTTAAAGAAGGATTAACAAGCCTAGGATTCATGGGTGGTATGGCAGTACCTGCAGTTGTACGTTTTGGTATCGGTTATGTTGCTGGTGCTTACTACGCTGCTAAAGAAAACAATTTAACAAACTTTAATTTCGCACCAAACCGTTATTTATATTTAAATTCATTTGCTCCAAGTGATTCAACAAAGACTACAGCTGCTGCTTGGTATTCAGCTGGAACTCAAGCAATTCACGCTGCTGCTGGTGGTGCAGGTAACTCCGTTATGGCTGCTGCTCAAGAAACTACTGGTAAGTGGGTTGTTGGTGTTGACGTTGACCAATCCAATCTGTCTGCAAGAGTCTTAACTTCAGCAATGAAGGGTTTAGGCGTTTCTGTTCAAGCTGCACTTGAAGATTTCTACAATGATGATTTTGATGGTGGTAGAAGTATTACTCTAGGCGTTTCTGAAGATGCAGTTGGTTTACCAACAGTTGCTGCTTCATGGAGATTTACTACATTCACAACTGCTCAATACAGTACAATCGTTACTAAGCTTGACAATGGTACAGTTGTTGTTCCTACAAATAGAGCACAGTTAACTACTTTCTTAGCTGGTCTATATCCTACTGGAGACTTTGCTGCTTTACTCGAAGTTATTAGCCCAACACCTGCTGCTTAAAAACTAGTTTAAAAAAATTATAACATTAGGGGAAAGCAAACACTTTCCCCTTATTTATAGTATTAAAAGGAGTGAACAATTTGAAATATAAAGTTGAAATGAATAACATCACGAAAATATTTGGGACACTCGTTGCTAATGATTCCGTGACTCTAAAAGTAAAACCAGGTGAAATCCATGCACTACTAGGTGAAAATGGTGCTGGAAAGTCTACTTTGATGTCTATTCTCTTTGGTCTATATAAGGCTGAACAAGGAGAAATTTTAATTGATGGTCGAAAAGTTGATATCAATAATCCAAATGATGCAAATCATTTAGGAATAGGGATGGTCCATCAACATTTTAAGCTAGTCGAAACTTTTTCAGTATTGGACAACATCATTTTAGGTGCTGAAGACACTAAAAATGGAATTATTCAATATGATAAAGCTGTTGAAAAGCTTACTGGATTGATTAAGCAG
>JAUSOA010000226.1 GCA_030656435.1 Acholeplasmataceae bacterium
TACCTTTTATTCCTATTTTATAAAATAGAAGAAGCCTTGATAAGATTTATGGGAAATTTTTCACAACTTTGTGGATAACTTTTCGATTATAAACAAAAAAAGCACCTTTCTCAATGAAAAGTACTTTTTCAACAGTCTGAGGATGAATCAGATTGCTGATATCATCCTTCAATTTTTTATTAGCTTATTTACTTAATTCCACTTTCTTGGATCATCCTTGATTGTATCTAGGAATTGAACATCTTTTTCATCCATTTTGAAGTCAACTTGAGAATTCTCAATGATTCTATGCTCCTTCGTTGATTTAGGAAGTGGTGCTGTTCCTTTTTCAATGCAATATCTAATACAAATCTGAGCAGGAGTTTTCTTATATTTCTCAGCCATTTTGATGATATGCTCATTAGATAGTGCGTAGCCTATCGCAAGTGGTGAGTACGCTTCAACAATAATATGATGTTCATTGCAAAACTTTGCTGTTTCTTCTTGATTGTTACCGATAAAGAATGCAATTTGATTTGCGTGAGGAACAATTTCACAATGGTCTAATATATTCTTTAAATCCTTGACATCAAAATTGGATACCCCAATTGCCTTTACACGTCCAGACTGATAAATCTTTTCCATTGCCTTGTAGGCTGCTACATTTCCTTCTTTGCAATCCTTACCAATTTCATTCCATGGCCATGGAGCATGAATTAAATATAAATCTAGGTAATCCAATCCAAGTTCCTTCATTGTCTCATCAAAGGCTATCAGTGTTTCGTCATAGCTTTTGATATGCGATTGTAATTTGCTAGTTACAAAAATCTCTTCTCTTGGAATCTTTGAGTCTCTAATTGCATGACCAACGGATGCTTCGTTTCTATAAGCAGCAGCGGTATCAATATGTCGATAACCATTTTTTAGTGCCATCATCACCGATTCATAAGCAATATCTCCGCTTGGAACCTGCCAGGTTCCAAAGCCAATCTTTGGCATAAGTACACCGTTATGTAGCTGATAAGTATCTGTTAAAGTTTTCATATTTATTCCTCCTATGTTTTAATTATACCAGCATAAAAGAAAAGGATGCAAGTTTGCATCCTCAATAATCATTTATTCTTTAGCAATCTAAGTTGCATATTTACACCGTATAAAGCAATTCCCATTAAAATGAATCCAACGACCAAGCTTAACATTTTTTGATCAACAGTGATAATAGAAGGAAGAATCATGTGTACGATATAAACGAAGAAATATCCGTATAGTAAATAACGAATCAAGTTCATTTCCTTTTGTGTCATGAGAACAATTCTTGGATCTTCTTTCTTATATAGGACAAATCCGACAACTGCAAATGCAATGAGTACACCAAGTAATAGATAGTTAATCCATGAAAGAGTTGCACCTAAATATGCGCCAAGGATTAGGTTTGCACCCATAATGAAAAACACAATAAACAGTAATAATTGAATAACAAGACTTTTACGATAAACGTTCATTTTTTTAATACTCCTTTGTGATATTTTTTTTTAAATTAATGTTATACTAAATATGAAATGAGGTAAATCTATGAAAAAAGCTGTGTACCCAGGAACCTTTGACCCTCTAACGATTGGACATTTAGATATTATCAAACGTGCATCGAGGTTTGTTGATGAACTTCACGTTGTTGTCGCTGACAACTACAAGAAGATACCAACTTTTACTATTGAAGAGCGGATTGACATGATTGTGCGTGTTACACTCGATATTCCTAATATTATTGTAACATCAACGACCGATCTTGTAGTGCGTTATGCCCATAAAAATGATATTGATTTAATGATTCGCGGACTTAGAAACATCCCAGATTATGAAAATGAATATGCGCTCTATCAGTTTAATCGAAATCTAAATAGAAACATTGAAACCATCATCTTATTTCCATCATCAAGAAACCATTTTGTGTCCTCATCTGCAATTAAGGAACTTGTTATTCATCATGCAGATATTTCCCCTTATGTTCCAAAGGAAATAATTAAGGATGTTCAAGATAAATTGCGTCCTAAATTAGACCAATCGACTTAAAAAAATCGTAAAGCTGATCTTCCTTGATATGAGGAGCTATATGATCGGCTTTTTCTTTTAACTCAACAAATCTTGTATTATCCATTGCAATACCGATATCTGCCATTTCAATCATTTGAATATCATTTGCTCCATCACCTACGCAAATTAGCTGAAAGTTCTCTTCATGTTCAATTGCTTTTTGAATACCATAGGCTTTATTCATGAATGGATAAATAAAATCTGCACCACCCTTGTGCCAAGGATAGATTTGAAACTTTGGCATTAGCTTTGCTACAT
>JAUSOA010000229.1 GCA_030656435.1 Acholeplasmataceae bacterium
TACCTTTTATTCCTATTTTATAAAATAGAAGAAGCCTTGATAAGATTTATGGGAAATTTTTCACAACTTTGTGGATAACTTTTCGATTATAAACAAAAAAAGCACCTTTCTCAATGAAAAGTACTTTTTCAACAGTCTGAAGACATATTTCTATGTCTTTATTTTTTGAGGCTGTAAGCTGTACTGCTCGTGAAATGGTATAAGCTTTCGATAAACATCTTTAACTAATACAAAGATAATAATCGAATTGAATGGTATTAATGCCATACGAAGAACAAGCAACGCGAGTGTTGTTTCTCTACCAAAGTGAATATATAGAGCAAATGTGTTGGACAGTGATACAAGAATATAAGTGAGTGGCACTACGTAGGCTAACTTATATGGCTGATACCTTTTATGCAACAAGATTCCAGGTACCATTCCCCAAATCATTGGTCCAATCACAAATAACGGCAGATAACCTTGACCTGCAATCATCACTCCAATTCCATCGCCGACAAAGCCCATGATGACTCCATAAACTGGACCTAATATGATGCTTCCTAATATAATAGGAATTGCATAAAACGGTAATCCAAAATTAGAAATTCCAAGTGCGTATTTGAAAAATACGTCGATCACAATACTAACTGCAGCAAGCGATGCTGCCAAAACAAGCTTTTGAACAGATAAATTCCCTTTCATGAAAAAAGACCTCCTATTTTTGAGGTCCACCATAATTGCTTACAGCGGACGCATTAGAAAACCGCCACTTACGTGTTCGTTCTAATCCGACATCCCATGATTAGACACTTAACGCTTTCTAATTACTCTGCAAGTTCATTATACAAGATTTATTTTTATTTCACATGAAAAACGAAAAAAAAGACAGTTTCCTGTCATTATAATTCCCAGTCAATAGGTTTAATTTGATGATTAATCAGGAATTGATTGGTTTTAGAAAAAGGTTTTGAACCAAAAAATCCTCGATGAGCAGACAGTGGTGAAGGGTGAACAGATGTCAAAATCAGATGCTTTGGGTTATTTAAATAAGCTTTAAATTGGATTGCATGTGATCCCCACAATATAAATACAACAGGAGTATCTTTTTCATTAATTCTCTTGACAACTTCCAAAGTAAACTCTTCCCATCCCTTTTTTTGGTGACTCATCGGCTCATGCAAAATAACAGTAAGTACTGTATTGAGTAATAAGACCCCTTGTTTCGCCCAGGAAGAAAGATTACCAGTCGTCGGGTATTTGATAGATAGATCATCTACAAGTTCTTTATAGATGTTTTTTAGGCTTGGTGGGTATGCACCTTTTTCAACCGAAAAGGATAGTCCATGAGCTTGTCCGATGTTATGATAAGGATCTTGTCCAATAATCACGACCTTAACTTCATTATAGGGTGTGAGCTTAAAGCAAGAAAGTCTGTCATCCTTTGGTGGAAGAATTGTTTTATTTTTGTCTTCTTCCTTCAAAAATTGGACTAGCTTTTGGAAATATGGTTTATTCAATTCTTCATGAATCAAATCATTCCACAGCATTATGTTTATCCTCTGGTTTTTTCTTAATTAATTTAATGATAATAACAACAATAATTACATTGACGATGATTAATCCTAAGAAGATAGGGTTTTCCAAAAGTATTAATGCAAAGATGATAATAAATCCTACCCAAGGTATTTTAAAGGATACGATTCCCACAATGTCTTCATCATATAAAGTCCAAGGATCTGCATAATTTCTTCCCTCTGGAACAGTTTCATAGGTGCGAATACCATCAACTACTTCGATAGAGAAAATGTAATGGGTTACCATTTCTTTTCTACCATCATTATTAAGATCTGTTCTAAATGTGATTGGGTCGCCAACTTTTAAATCATCTAAGTCAACCTTGGTAGTAATAATAACATCTCCAACATTATAAACTGGAACCATCGAAGGTGTGAGTACAGCAAAGCCTTTAAATCCTAAAATATCCATAGTCTTATTTGGTGCGACTACTTCGAGTGCGATAAAGATAAAAAGGATCGATGAGATCGTATAGAACAAGATATTTAAGATTCTTTTCTTCATAGATTGTTTTTCCATATCCACCTTAATAAAAGAAACCTACTTTAAAAGAAGGTTTACTTTTTCTTTTTCTCGTTTATAAAGAAATAATGCACTAGACCAAGGATTAGAACGTGTGTACTTAACATAACCAAGTAACCTCTTAAATTAGATGATGTAAAGTAGATGACTCCAAGAAAAGATGATTCTCTAACAAAAGTAAAGTCTAAATCCTCTATTTGGACTGTATATCTTATAAAACCATCAAATGATGTATCAATTTCGCCTAATTCTTCTCTTATCTCAACCACTGTTTCAACCCAATAGGCTGAAGTTGAATATCTTCCATAGACGATGACCTTGTCACCGACTTCTATATCCTCTAGCTTGAAGGGATGCACAGTAACTACTCTTTGATATAATTCGGTATCAAGTTCTTGTGTGTTAGGAATGGCAATCATATTTGCATATCCTAGAACATTAATTGCACGATTGGGTAGCACTAATGGTAATGTGATAAAAAGTATATGTAGGAAAGCTATTCCAGTAACAATCTTAAAGATTGTTTTTTTGTTTATTTTTTTTCTTATTCTTTTTGTTTTCTCTAGTTGTACTTTTTCACCAATGTTGCTGTTTTTCTGCTTTTTAAGCTGAAGGATTAGCTCATCGGTTGTCATAAAATCAGTCAAGTTATCACATCCTACGTTTCTTTCGTTTCTACCACTTCAATCTTTTCTTTCTTTCCTGATTTCACTAAATAGACAATTGATCCAATGACAATTAAATTTACAGATACTGCAGCAATTCCGAAGGGGCTCTTAATAAAATTCACGAAGACTCCAAGTTGACGAATTCTAAATGCATAGACTCCGATAATATCCGAGTCTTTTAAAATCCATGTGTCCGGTACTGTGCTTCCATAACGATTGGTTCTAAATATTCGATCTCCATCGTTATTTTCAGTAATTGTATGTATGTAATGTGTGACAATTTCTTTTGTTCCATTATAGTCGATATCGGCTCTAAAGGTAATAATATCACCGACTTTGAGTTTATCTACATTTGGGTTAAGTACAACCACCATGTCGTCAACATCAATGACGGGTTCCATACTTTGTGTTACAACAACGAAGGGCTTGAATTGAAACACCTTTATTGTCATATTCGGCATAAATACTTCTAGTAAAATATAGAGAACCAATAAGCCTGATACTACAAAAAAGGCTATAGATCCTGCTGTCTTTAAAGTTTTTTTCGTTTCAGTTTTCATTATACCAATCCCCTCGAGGTAGATTTTAAAATATCGAGAAAATTATATCATAAAAAACGAAAAAAGTTAATAGATTCCTAAATTATTGAAGTTATTAACTTTAATTGTTTGAATATGGTGCCGAATAGGAATCAGAACCTGATTCACCCAGGGTGATATCAGTAACTGTCTGAAGCGCTATATAAGCAACATTTTCATAAATAGCAATATTACTATATAAATATGTATTGTAGTTTTAAAAATTTAACGTTTTTCACTATTACTTAAATATGTGATGTTTCGTTCTGAGGACTATCCTGCTTTCCTCATATTTATAAAATCTACTTTTTTTGAAATAAAAGCAGCTAATTTTTTTAGCTGCTTAAGTTCATCATTAGTTTTAAAATTATGGAGTTACTGTGAATGTAAGATCAAATGTGATTTCTTTACCTGCAACTGCAGTATACTCTGTTAAATCCCCTGGTTCTGACATTGTAATTTCAAAATAGAATGTTACTGTTCCTCCAAGTGCAATTGTAGTTGGGTTGCCGGTTTTTTCAACTACATTTATTAATAAGTATGGATTTTCAACTCCAGCAACTTCGATATTTTCTATAAGTACAGAAACTGCTTTATCAGCAATACCTGCTAATAATTCGTCATCTTCCCAAGTTACTTCAAAGCTGATTTCAATTAAAGCACTTTGTTCTTCTGCATCAACGACACGACCTACAGGTACTAAAACTTTTGTTGAACCACCTTGATCTCCTAAGGTTACATCAATTGTTACTGATTCCCCAGTACCAATTTGTACTGATCCACCAACTGCTGCTGTTCCTTCAACTACATTACTTGCCCAATACGCATATGTGAACCCTGATGTGATCACCGCTAACATAATTAATAATCCGATTAATAAACCTCTTTTGTTCATTTTTAAATCTCCCTTTTTCTTTTTTGATTTTTTTTATTTTTTTTTTTTAATTTAAATCTCTTGGAACTACCTTAAAGCTTACGACAAAGCTAATTGTTGCTCCTTTAATACTGTTGAAGGCTGCCTCGCCATCACCAACATTAACCATCTCAAGACCTAAGCCTCTTTCAGCTGCCTCATTTGGATCAATGGGCTCTATCAACCTAACTACTAATTGAACAGTAACTGTACTGTTAAATAGTTCATACTCGAATGAATCTCCACCAGTTGCTATCTGTATATCTACAAGATGAGCATAAGTTGTAGAATCACCAATTTTAACATCAATTGCTTCTACAAGTAAATTCATGCTTTGAACTAGAGTCTTATCAATTGATACATCATAAGTGAATGTAACTTGATCAACTTCTCCTTCAAAGTAAACTCGACCTTCTGGAACTAACATCCCAGTAAATGAGTCGCTTGTTTCCTCGATAATCAGATTTGCGTCTTCTCCCTCGAAACGGATGACCACATTACCGATACTGGAAACATCTTGCCAATATGCGAAGGCAGCAGTTGATGTGAAGCCAAGTGCAATAATTAACATGATGATTATTCCAATCGGAATATACTGTTTGACCACAATAATTCGCCTCCTCTTTCTAAATAAAATAAAGCCAACATGTTTTCACACGTCGACTCTAATGTCATTTAAAATAAAATGCCATATTGTCAAACGTAGAATTTAAATCCACAAATAGTAGATTTTCTTCTAAATGACAACTGGCTACCTTGTTTAGGCCCTATAGCTTTGCGTCCCGGGATTCCTCCAGGTTTGCCTTTAACATTTGTGACTGAAAGATGTATTTCACATTTTTCACTCATATTATATACTACTTATTCCAACGTGTCAATGTTAATGCTTTGATTATGTTATAAATCACTCATTTATTTACATTTTGCTTACATTAAATTAAAAATAGCGCAAAATTATTCGATTTCGCGCTATTTTTATATTATTTTATAGTGGGAAAACGGTTTTTACTTCTTAATTAAACTTGCTAATTTACTAACTGTTCTGATTAACTGTGCTGTATAACTCATTTCATTATCATACCAAGCCATGACTTTAACTAACTGTCTATCATCATAATTTACGATCTGAGTTGTGTTTGCATCATATAGTGATCCATAATGAGAACCGATAACATCTGCAGATACAATTGGATCAGATACATAAGCTAATGTTTCATTTGCTGCTTTTCTAAATGCTGCATCGACTTCTGCCAATGTGGTATGCTTTTTGACTTCAACAGTAAGATCTACTATTGAACCCGTGATCGTAGGCACACGCAAGGCAGTACCATCTAATCTACCCTTTAAATGTGGTAATACTAGACCGATTGCTTTTGCTGCTCCTGTTGAAGATGGGATAATACTTGCTGATGCCGCACGGCCTCTTCTGGATTGGATACCCTTCTTATGTGGTTGGTCCATTAAGGATTGGTCAGCAGTAAATGCATGGATTGTTGTCATGAAACCACCAACAATACCGAAATTGTCATCAAGAACCTTAGCGATTGGAGCTAAACAGTTTGTCGTACATGAAGCACCACTTAAAATGTTTTCAGTTCCATCAAGCATATCGTCATTGACATTGAATACGATTGTCTTCACATTGCCTGTTGCTGGAGCAGAAATAACAACTTTCTTTGCGCCTGCTTCTAAATGCCAGCCAGCTTTGACCTCATCAGTGAAGAAACCTGTACATTCTAGTACAACGTCAACACCTAATTTAGCCCATGGTAATTCTTTAGGATCTTTTTGGCTGAAGATTGGAATTTTCTTACCATCTACAATCAAATCTGTACCTTCATAACTGATTGAATTCAATTTGAAGTTACCTTGTGCTGTATCATACTTCAAAAGATACGCAAGTGTTTCAGCATCTGTTAAGTCATTAATACCTACAACATCGAATTTAGCATCGTCTGCCATCAGTCTATAAGCTAGACGACCAATGCGACCGAAACCGTTAATTGCTACTTTAATAGCCATAATTTAATTTCCTCCTAGGATTGTTTTATTCTTCGACTATATTCTACCATTTAATACTATAATTTCAAATATAATGAAACCGTGTTCATAAATGTAAACGTTTTTCCTTCCTTTTAGAACCTTGATTTGATATAATAAAAGAGGCATAATGAATTAGTCAAAGAAGTTAAAGAAGGTGACGGAAGTGAATAAGAATATCGAGATTGAATTTAAGACTGGAATTCTAGTTGAAAAGTATCAGGAACTACTATCATTATTCAACCTGGAAAACAATATTTTCAAGCAGATTAATCATTATTTTGATACCGATGATTATAAATTGAACCAGGAAAAAATTGTGCTTCGCATTCGACAAAAAGGCGAAAATCATTTCAAAGTCACCCTAAAAAGTCAAAGTGAATTCGGCGCTTTTGAAAGTCATGTGCTACTTCAAAAAGATCAAGCACTTGATATGATTCAAAATGGATTTAACACGAAAGATTATTTTGATGATATTGATTATTTTGTAAAATTTAGAGTCTCTCTAGATAATTACAGAGTTTCTACTCCCTATGAAGGTGGCACTTTATTTTTAGATCGATGCCATTACTGCAATATCGTAGACTACGAAGTAGAATATGAGGTTAGCAATTATCATGAAGGCGAGAAACTATTTCACAAGTTTCTTTCTGACTACAACATCCAATTTGTACAAACAAAAAGGAAGAGTGAAAGAGCATTTACATGCAGAAGATAGCCAACGCTATCTTTTTTTTAATTTTTTAATTTTACTTTCATTATCACTTTTGTTTTTGCTATAATAAAGCGAGCAGGAGTGACTTTATAATCCAAATAAAAAATGATGAGGTGAACTACCTACCACTTAATAAAAGTGGGGGCTTCCTATCCAGACCAGTGCATCCACCAGTGTATCAATAGGCTATCCCCGTAGTCCCTACGGTTCTTACATCCTATGTTTAGGCTAATCCTAAAATGATGAGCCCTTGTCTTTTAATATTGATTGCTGCATTGATATCTCTATCGATGACATAATCACAGGATGGACATTGATACATTCTTTCATGCATCTTCAGTTCACCATGAACCTCACCACAGCTACTACATGTTTTACTTGATGGATACCATTGATTCAGAAGAATGAGTCTTTTTCCTTGATCTTCTAGCTTATACTTTAAGAAAGTGATAAACCTTTGCCAACCAAACCTTGATATTTGTTTGGCGAAATGTTTATTGGATTGTGCGATCTTGATTAAGTCTAATGTCTCCACAGTCACACTATCATAACCCTTGGCTATCGTGCTGGATAGTTTGTGTAGAAAATCATCTCTTCTATTCTTGATCTTCTCTTAAATATTGGAATTATGCGTTTATTATCCATTATTCTTGTCTTAGGCTTAGGGGTAAGGATTAATGGTCCTATCATGGGAGTAATCCTAACGATTGTGGGATTTGCTGCATTCGGGAAACACCCATTCAACTCTATACCGGTTGTCCTTGGTGCAATACTTGCAGTTGCACTCACTCCTATGGAATTAACTCTTGGTCCCATTCTAGCTATTTTCTTTGTTACAGGTCTTGCACCACTTGCATTATCGTTTCAGGGGGGGTTGACTTATATAATAATGGCTTTGCTGCTGGCTTCGTTGCCGCTGTACTATCCTCATTATTTGCCATCATTAAACCAGATATAGACACCAAACCTATATAGAAGGCTTAAAAAGGGTAGAATTTATCTAATTAAAGCCATTATACATATATAACATTGACATTAAATGATAATATCTTTATAATATTATATGTAAGTATCGAACGATGGAGGACCAAATGAAAGAAAGAAGTTTACTTTATTTTATTACTGCTGTGGTCGCAAGTGTGCTTTTACTTGTTGCCCTACTGATTAGAACACAACCTTGGTTTACAATGTATGGTTCTCATGCATT
>JAUSOA010000080.1 GCA_030656435.1 Acholeplasmataceae bacterium
TAGAAATATTTGTACTCGCCATACTAATGAGAAGTGATTCCTACGGATACAAGATCGTTAGCGATTTAATTCAATATATAGAAATCAGTGAATCTACTTTATATCCAATTCTAAGAAGATTGGAAAAGGCAGATGAACTCAAAACCTATAATGTACTCTTCCAAGGACGCAATAGAAAATATTATCAAATCACAGCGAAGGGAAAAAAGCATATCGATGACTTTCTAGAAGAGTGGGAAGACATTCGCAAGATCTACGATATCTTAATGAAATGAGTGAACATATGAAAAATTGGTTAAGGGATTTAGAAAATGCATTAAGTAAAAAATTTTATAAGGATGAGGTTAGTGATATTGTTTCCTATTATCAGGAAATGATAGAAGAAAGACTTTCGGGTGGGGAAAAACTAGAAGTAATTCTAGAGGAATACGACATTAAGGATATCGTCAAAACAATGACACCTGATGTTTTAGTCAAGAGAAAAAATGATACCTATCCAAGACTTGCTAAAAGCGTCAAACAGCTTTTAGTAACCCTTTTATCAACACCATTATTGATTCCAATCGCAGTCATTTATGCATCACTTTTGATCTTTGCATTTTCAATGATTGTTGTATCCGGAATACTAGTGATTAGCACCTTTGTTGGCTTTGTAGGCTTCTCCTTAGATTTCTTTACGACCTCCTTATCAATCCCTAATCTGATGGTTTTAGGGGGATTTAGTTTAATGATGGTTAGTATGTTGTTACTCGCATCGATTTGGATTTATCAAATGACGATTTGGACTTCAAAACAGATGCTCATTTTATTCTCAAAAATAGCTAAAAAAGCAGGTGAAACACAATGAAATTCATAATTAAATTTTTACTGATTTTACTGATTCTCGGATTAGTTCTTGCAGCTGCAGGATTCTTTATGGGAATGAATATGGAAGAACTTCGAACATTCTTTGATGATGATGATTCCTACGGTGAACAGATTGTTGTTACAGTTGAAGATGAAATATCAGCACTTGTTATTGATGCTCAAACCAGACACATCAAGCTAACAACAACAGATTTAGAAGTAATGACTGTGAAATATTATAAGCACGAACGTGATACTTATACCATTTCAGATGCAACACCAGGTGTTTATCAACTTGTTCAAAAAGAAAGATATCAATTCTTCAGTTTTGTTCGATTTAAGGTTGTTTCTAAGGAAATTCTTACAATCGATATTGAAATACCAAGCACTTGGTTACTAGACTTGACATTATCAACAAATATTGGTGAAATATCACTTAACTACGATAATATTATTGCATTTAAAAATCTAGAGTTAGATTCAAATACTGGTAGCATTTATGTTAAGAATGTGACCATCGATTCATTTCTTGGAGATGTGGATACAGGTGCAATTACAGTGATTAATGCAACAGTTTCCGGTGATTTAAGAGCTAAAACTTCAACTGGAAAGATTACACTTGATGATATACATGCAGTGGACTTCAACCTATCAACATCAACAGGTGCGATTCAAATCACAGGAATTACTGGTCGAGATTTAAAAGTTGGTGTGAGTACAGGTAGAGTGACTGCAACAGATGTTACACTGACTGGTAAAATCGATTTAACAACTTCAACAGGTGATTTAA
The DNA here is from genome assembly GCA_030656435.1 of Acholeplasmataceae bacterium. Classification (GTDB taxonomy): domain Bacteria; phylum Bacillota_I; class Bacilli_A; order Acholeplasmatales; family Acholeplasmataceae; genus Peloplasma. The sequence continues at coordinate 1,637 of JAUSOA010000080.1, forward strand.
TCTTAAGTGATTTTACAGCGAATTCTGTTATTCTATACACATCAACAGGCGAAATCAAAGTAACAGTCAATACACTCAATCTTTACAAATTAGACTTAAAGACTTCAACTGGAAAAGTAGTTGTAGATGGTAATAATCAAGGAAATAGACACACAACTTCTTTAGGTTCTATTGATTTAAAAGCAACCGCCTCAACAGGAGACATTAAAATAATCGTACAGGGATAACCCCCTGTACTTTTTATTTATAAATAAAATTTACGGTGGTTTCCTTTATTCGACCACAAATTTGTGCTACAATTAAAAAAGGAGATGATAATCAATGTCAATCAATTTTAGAGACGAAGTTCTCAAAAGAAAAGATGAACTTATTCATGATTTAACAAAACTCATTCAAATTAATTCCGAACTCACAACCTTCGATCCAAACCGTAAAAATGCACCCTTTGGTGAAGGCTGTAAAGAAGCACTTGATCTCATGCTTTCTATTGGAGCAAGAGATGGCTTTGAAACTGTTAATTTAGAAGGTTATGCAGGCCATATTGAATATGGTAAGCAAACTGATTTTGTAGGAATGATTGGACATCTAGACGTAGTTCCTGCAGGTAACGATTGGACACATGACCCATATGGAGCAGAAATCCATGATGGTAAAATGTATGGACGTGGCACAGAAGATGATAAGGGTCCAACAATTGCTGCATATTATGCCTTAAAGATATTAAAAGAACTCAATGTTCCGCTATCAAAAAGAATAAAACTTATACTTGGAAACGATGAAGAAACTGCTTGGCGTTGTGTAAGTCATTATTTTAAAGTTTATCCTCAAGCTCCAGTATCAGGATTTATTCCAGATGCTGATTTTCCACTCATCTACGCAGAAAAAGGTATTTCAAGAATATTTGTTGAAGGAAAAATCGGAAATAAGGATATTTTAGAAATTCATGGTGGATTTAGAGATAATATGGTTCCTGATTATGCATCTGCTTTATTAGAACCATCAAAGGATTATGCTAAACTATTTCAAGCATTTCTAAAAAATAAAAACTACGAAGGCTCTGCAACTACAAAAGATGGTAAGATTTTTGTCAAGGTCGTTGGAAAGAGTGCACATGGTTCTACTCCACAATTTGGGGAAAATGCAATTGATCGTCTATTCGAATTCTTTATTGAAAATAAATTTGAAGGTGACCTTGTTAAATTAGTTTCTAAATTGTTGATTCATGACTTTTTAGGAGAAAAATTAGGTGTTGCCTATAAAGATGAAGAAATGGGACCACTAACCAATAATTTTGGTGTAATCATCGCTAAAGATGGGAACTATCAAATTCATTTGAACCTTAGATATCCTAACAACGTCAGCTTCGATGAAGTCGTAGATAAATTGAAGAAAAAGGTTGCTCCTTATCATGCGACTGCAGCAGTCGATAAGCACCAAAAGCTATTATATAAAGATCCAAATTCAGAGCTCGTGCAAAAATTAATGGATGTTTATAAAAAACACACAAATGACAAAGATGCAAAGCCAATCAATATCGGTGGTGGAACATTTGCTAGAGCGATGCCAAATTGTGTTGCCTTTGGTCCTCACTTTTTAGATAAACCGACATATATTCATCAAAAGAATGAGTTTATTGGTATTGAGGATTTACTTCTTGCTACAATCATTTATACAGAAGCATTATACGAACTCGCTAAATAATTTGAAGGAGGGCTTGCAATGAAGCCATATTTGGATTT